>JACZJL010000135.1 GCA_014860585.1 Bacteroidales bacterium
GGATACGAGGATTATTTCTACAGCGGAGATTACTGTTTTGTCGAGTGGCCAGAACTCATCGAGCCCTTGTTGCCCGAAGATACTGTGAATGTTCAAATTACAGTGAATGAGTCCGACGGTAGCCGGTTATTCAGCTTTTAACCCTTCAATTTTTGTCCTCCACTTCTTTTGACTGATTATGAGATTACGTTTTAAGCCTGTAGTCTTCCTGTTTTGCTGCGAAAAGAATTTAAGGTCAGCCCCAGGAACCATCAGCTGAGGGTTTTTGGGACTGGCCTTATAAAAATTTCGCCAATTTTCAAGGGAAGGATTGCAGGGCCGGCCTGCAGCAAGCGATACAGAAGCAAGCGTTAGCCTGTGTGCAGGTGCGGCTTGTATCGCGTGAGCAATCCGATCCGTAGAAAACCAGAAATTTTTATCAAGCCTTGATCTTTTGGTACTTTTGGATTAAGCCAAAAGTACGGAATCTGTCAAATGAAAAACCTTTTTCTTGGGTGACCCAATGCACAAAATAGGAAATCGATGGACGCAGACCTTACAGGTTTTGGAAACCTGTCAGGTCTTTTTATTTACAACTTTGGGATTACCGATTGAATCACCGGAAGCGATGCTATCGGAAAACTATAGCGATGGTATCACTCCAGGTGATGCTGTCGCTTTTTTTGCGCCCGTTTGTTCAAACGAAGTGTTCAGTCGATGTGTTCAGTCGAGGCTCCAGCCTTGTCTGGTCTATCCCGGCAGGCAATTTTTTCATTTTTCATATCTTCACCCTTGATTTTTTTTTAATTTTACGGTCAATTCTAATTCGCATGTTTTGATTAAAAAAATTTAGCCATGAAACATCTTTTCCTGTTCGTTTTTTTGGGTTTGTTTTCGGTCCCAATGACCGCTTCCGACCTGGTGTTAATTCCGACAAAAAACTTTGAAGAAAGTAAAAGTCTTTTCAACAACCCCTCTTTAAGGATCAATTTCTACTGCGATGAATTTGTGGTTGCCACTCTTGACGGACACCTTGAAGCGCCTTATGTTTGGCTTGATCAGAACCCATGGGACAAAGGCTTCAGTTATTATCTTGTTAACGTAGATAAGTATGTTGATAAGGAAGGTTATATCGAACGCATCAAACCTTTTGCCGATGTGCTTTACGATATGGGCAGCCTGCTCGTTGTCAGGATTGACGAAGTAACCCACGGGCAGCTTCCCCCGGCAAAAAACGATGGTATGGTTAGGATTTTCAGCCAGAAGGTACTTTTACCGGTACAAAGCTGCTATACCGAACTAAGCAGGTTTTCTCCCGATCCTTTTGTTGAGAGCCTGCTGGCTCAGGTTAACGGTGTCAATATCACGACCGATGTGCAGCATCTTCAGAATTATGGTACGCGCAATTGCTATCATGCCAGCTCAATCCTGGCGCAGAACTGGATTAAAAACGAGTTGCTTGATCTGGAATTTAGTGTAGAGGTGATGGACTTTACTATGCCCGGAGGAGCGGCAAGCGACAATGTGATCGCCACATTTCCAGGCACTAAATATCCGGACGAGTATGTCGTGTTGGGCGCTCATTACGATTCCTATGCAGGTGCAGTGAGCAACCCTGCTCCCGGCGCCGATGACAATGCTTCGGGAACAGCCGGTATCCTGGAAATTGCCCGCATTCTGAGTCTGTATGATTTTGACCGCACCATCATCTTTTGCGCATTCTCCGGCGAGGAGTACGGTCTCTATGGAAGCAAGGCTTACGCCAAACGCTGTTCCCAGCAGGGGATGAACATCCTGGGGTACTTCAATATGGACATGAATGGTTATTTGAAGCCCGGCAATTCTACCATCATGACCTCGCTGATCTATCCGCAATCAGCCAAACCTCTTGGTGATTTTTACACCACCGTCGCCGGAGTATATCTTCCCGATTTTGTGGTAACACCTTCAACATTTCTCTATGGCGACAGCGACCATACTGCATTCAACCAAAATGGCTTTATGGGTATTTTTCCGTTTGAGGATGCTCAGAACTACAGTCCTTACATTCACTCGGCAAGCGATGTGGTTGGCACAAGTTACATCAGGGAGGATCAGGCGGTTATCTTCACCAAAGCAATTCTCGCCTCAGTGGTTACCATGGCCAACATGGAAAAACCACAAGGTTTGCCTTATAGCCAGGATTTCAGTGGGTTTGTAAGTAAAGAAACATTGCCTGAGGGATGGACTCCTGATGCCACAGGTTCGTCAGCAAACAGACTGGATTTCAGCCCCTGGGCCGATGGGGGGAATACCAATACCGGATTGAAATACTCAACTTCTCAAGCCAATGTTCTGGGTTATCAGCACACATCCGAAACAGGCGTTTTCACAGCTTCGCTTGGCTTAAAAAATGATACCGGCGAACCCATCGAAGAACTTTTTATCTCCTATCTTGGCATGGTTGCCGAAGCGGGTGGAGGACGCTCACCGGTGTGGACAGTAAAAGTAAATGATACAGAAGTGAGTGCCCTGGCCTATTCCACAGCTGATGGAACAAATAATCGTATTTATGCATCGGTTCAGGGGTTAAACATTGCCGGCGATGAGCTTTTCACGGTATCATGGTCTTCAGACCAGGGAACAGGTAGCGGATCAAGTAAGCAAATAGGCATCGGCGAAGTCAATATTTCAACTTTTGAGGGTTGGATAATGATTGGCGCCGCCGATGATGCTTCGAATTATACTACCTGGAGTAACGGCAGTAATGAGGGGTATGGTTTCGAACCCTGGAACCTGACAGCCGGGACGGATGGGGGTTATGCCGGGTTTTTCCCCGGTAATCCTGCTGTTGCCGGTATTTCAGGTATGGATAATCCATCGTTCGGTCTGTATGCCAATCCTGCGGGAAATAATTATGCCAATGCTGACAGGAATTTTATCTCCCCTTTTGGAATTGGCGCCACTTTCAGTTTTAATTGGGGAGTAAACTGGGATAGCGATGGTCCGGGCAATAAGGGCATTAATCTGTATACCGGTGGAACCAGCGGGACGCAACTTATCAATATTAACCAGGGAGGCAGTGCAACAATTACAATCAATGGCAGCACGATGTTCAGTAACTATGGTACTGAGGTAATGAGCCTGAATTTCGAATATGTTTCCGATGGAGCGTTGCGTGTTTATGGTACAGGTAGAGATGGTTCAGAGTCCTTTAATCAAACTTTTTCAGTGGCGGGTGCACCGGATGCTGTGCGATTCTATGCAAGTGGCCTTGCTCCGGGTGATCAGCGACAGCCTTTCTTCAATAACTTAAATATCTCAACAAGCCCTTCGGTGATCCCGGACGAAGCCACCGTTTTTATCAATGGAAGAGTGGAGCTGAATAATGCACTTGAGGTGAATAACCTGATTATTGAAGAAGGCAGTCTGCTTCAGGTTAATCCTGATGGAACGCTGACAGTAAATGGTCTGCTAAACAACGAAAATACCGGAACCAAATCAGATGCAGGATTGCTGATAAAATCCAGCGACAGTGGAACAGGTTCTTTGATCCATTACACCCATGGAGTACAGGCAACTGCTGAAAGATACATTTCGGAGGCTGACTGGGAGGATGGAAAGGACGGCTGGCATTTGATCTCATCACCTGTTTCTGACCAACCCATTGCCGGCTCATGGACGCCTTCCGGCATGGCGGGCGACTATGATTTCTATGCCTGGAATGAAGCCAATGTGCAATATCCCTGGCTGAACCAGAAAGACCCTTCGAACAGCATTACCCACTTCATCGGCGGACAGGGGTACCTTGTGGCTTATGAACAGGCTTTGGTACGTACTTTTTCGGAAGAATTGAATGTCGGAAATGTGACCGTTGCATTGAAAAACAGTGCTGGCGATAAGGGCCGGTCATGGGAAGGCGGCTGGAACCTGCTGGGCAACCCTTATCCATCAGCCATTGACTGGTATAAAGCTGATCGCTCTCTTTTTGAAGATGATTTTGTATATGTTTACAATACAAACAGAATTGTGGGAGAATTGCCCTCTCCCGGTTATGAATCGATTGACGGAGCTACAGAAGGCGCTTATCTTGCCGCCAACCAGGGATTCTTTGTCAAGGCTGAAGTGTTGTCAAACAATATTCCTTTTACTTTTAGTGACGACATGCGGGTGCATGGCGCCGGTTTTATGAAAAATTCAGAAACTGAAAGTCAGATCACCCTGGTGCTGAAGAACACCGCTTATGCGGATAAGGCCACCATACGCATCTGGGAAAACAGTTCTTTTGACCGCGACCGTCGAGATGCTGTAAAAATGTTCAGTTACAGCCAGAACGTACCTCAAATATATTCAATGACATCAGATAGCAGGAATGTTTCAATCAACTCTATCCCAGCCTTTGATGAATCAACACTTATCCATATTTCCACAAAAGTTCCGGCAAATGGAATGATGACCCTGAATCTGGATGAGGTTTCCGGTGAATTTGAAAATCATACAATATTGCTGATTGATCAAAAAACCAGCATCATTCACAAGCTTAGCGAAACGCGTTCTTATACCTTCGAAGCAAGTACCGGTGACGATCCCAACCGCTTCCTGCTCAAGTTTGAAATGGTGAGTGTTGATGAAAACCCGGCTGCAGAGCAGACTTCCATCTATTCTTATGGCCAGTCAATTTATATCAGCAGCACCCAGCGTGCAGAAGCGCTGATCTCCGTTTTCAACATCACCGGTCAGCAGGTGTACAGCCGGCAGCTGATGCTCGACGGACTGAAGCAGATCACCCTGAATGTTCCCACAGGCTGGTACGTGGTGCAGGCCGTCACAACCGAAAGTGCAGTCAGCCGTAAGGTGTTTATCCGTTAATCCATCCATTCGTAAACAACAATAAAAACATATCACAATGAAAAAAATAGCATTTCGCACCGCAGCCCTGATGATCCTGATGATGGGATTCATCCTTGCAACGCCAACATTTGCCCAGGACCCGCCACCTCCTCCTCCGGGAGGCCACGGCGGCACAGGTAACCAGCCTCCGGGAGGTGGAACGCCGATTGGCTCCGGCCTCGTCATCCTGCTTTCACTGGGCGCTGCCTATGGCGGGAAGCAGGTGTACGAGATGAGGAAGAGGGAATAAAAGCCCAGGGAGACGAAGAGCACTTAGAGAAGAGGATATTGAGATTGAGGTTTAGGTTGAGGTTTTTCCATTCAACCTCAACCTTAACCTTAACCTTAACCTCAATCTTCTACAAGTCACGCAAGTGCACATTTAGTGACATGAATGGCAGCCCTGCAGCAAAATTTAGTATGATCACCGATTGAATCGCCGAAAGCAATGCTATCGGGATTTAATAGCGATGGTATCACTTCTGGTGATGCTGTCGCTTTTTTTTTACGCCCGTTTGTTTAGACGTTGTATTCGGACGAGTTGTTTGGACGAAGTTTTTGGATGATAAGTTTAGTCGATGTGTTCAGACGAGGCTCCAGCCTCGTCTGGTCTATCCCGGCAGGCTCCGGCCTGCCGTTTAAATGATGTATTTCATAATTCGGACTGGAGCCTAAGCTGAACCGCTGTTCGGACGAGGCTCTGGTAAATCTGACCGGAGCTTTACATTATTTGTAAGTAAAAATTGAAATAAAAGTAAAGCGAACAAAAAAAATTTATAAGTTTGCAACGTTCAGAAATGCATCAAAGGATTTATTTAGCCTGACCAGCAGTCAGAATAAAAGAAAACTGTTTTATCATTTTTTTAAAATATTGATTTGAATGATGGTATTAAATTCAACATAAATAAACATTTACTACATTGAAAACTTTTAAAAGTGTAATGTTCAGGTCAGTCAATAACCTGAAGGAGGGCTTTATAACTTTTGAAAAGTGGAGATGGTTAGCTGCCGTTCTATTCATTATTTATGGCGCTCAGGCTGTTTCCAACAATATCTCCGTTACAAACATCAGGCTTACCGGCCAGGATCCCGATGAGAATTATACCATGGTGGAGTTCGATATTTCATGGGATAATTCCTGGCGGGTAAGTTCCGGTCCCTCCAACTGGGATGCAGCATGGGTCTTTGTGAAAATTCGAACGGGCAATCAACCCTGGCAACATGCCTTGCTGAATAATACCGGTCATACTGCTCCATCAGGCAGCACTATTGATATTGGACTTCTTTCACCTGGAAGTCCTTTTCATATCACTTCAAATCCCGGTATGGGCGCATTTATTTACCGAATCAGTGATGGAACCGGAACTTTTTCGTTAACCGATGTCCAATTGCGCTGGAACTATGGGGCAAATGGTATTGGTGACGATGATGTGGTTGATTTTCAGGTTTTCGCCATCGAGATGGTCTATGTTCAACAAGGGAGTTTTTATGTCGGAGATGGAACTATTACTACGGTGACCAATCAACTCTCTGCCCACAATACTACTGCTGCTTTTCAGATCACGGGTGAAGCAGCATTAACCCTCGGAGGTACTGACAACGGTAATCTGGGTAACAGAAATAACACGGGGATGTTTGTTGCCGATGATTTTAGCTATTCAGTAACCCAAATCCTTCCGGAAGTTTTTCCAAAGGGCTATAGCTCGTTTTATTGCATGAAGTATGAACTCACTCAGCAGGGTTACGTTGGTTTTTTAAATACACTTACCCGCGACCAGCAAAATATGCGGACAGCTACAGATCTTTCTACAGGCATAACTACGGTCACAAACCGCTATGTGATGAGCAACACAGGTACTGTCAGTTTTCGAAATGGGATCAGGTGTGAAGGAACCATTGACGCCAATGACCCTATAGTTTTTTACTGCGATTTTAACAGCAACGGAACACCGAACGAACCCTGCGATGGGCAAACCATTGCCTGCAACTGGTTAACCTGGGCTGATGTTGCAGCTTTTCTTGACTGGTCATCACTCAGACCTATGACCGAACTGGAGTTGGAAAAAGCCTGCCGGGGACCAATCACACCTGTTGCAAACGAGTATGCATGGGGAAGTACATCAATCACCGGGCACACCGGGATTACCAACAGTGGCTGTGCGAACGAGATACCGAGCAATAGTGCCAATGCTGCTAATAGTAATCTTATTTCACGCCGGTATCCTTTCAGAACCGGCGCATTTGCCAAATCGGGCAGTACACGGGTTCAGGCAGGCGCTGGTTATTACGGGGTTATGGAAGTGAGCGGCAACCTTTTCGAACGTGTCGTTTCTGTTGGGAATTCTGCAGGAAGACTCTTTGACGGTAAGCATGGAAATGGATTGCCCGACACCGCTGGTGATGCGGATGTTGTCAACTGGCCGGGGACCGATGCAATCGGCATAGGCCACAGATGTGGAGATTTCAGGCTTTCTACGACTTGGTTAAGGCTTTCAGACCGAAGTTCAGCCGCAGAAACATTTGCCGGACGATTAGAGCGGGTTGGTATTCGGGGTGTGAGGAATACGCCTTGAATTTTACTGATTATACAGTCAAAAATGAAATAGTGTTACTTATTGTGATTACAAAAAAAACAGATTGCCTTTTATTATAACTCAAATGCCTTATGAATAAAATTGTTTTGTGCTTAATATTGTTGCTGTCGTTGCAGGGTTTGCTTTTCGCTCAATACAGCGGAGGAGCTGGTCCGGGTGATAATTTTAATCTACTCGCTAACCAACATCTCGATAATTGGTTTAAAACCCCCGGGAACTGGAGTGAAGCAGAAAACTGGAGTCAAAATACAGTTCCTGTGCCCTCAGAAAGAGCCTGGATCAAGGCATCTGTTGAAGTGGATGGTAATTACCAGCATACTGATTTGATCATCGAAGCCGATGGGAAGGTTACCATTCCGGTCACTGGTGCTTTAACCATTACCGGAATCCTGATCAATAATGCATCCAGTCAGGGACTGGTGATTAAATCCGACATCACCGGTTCTGGCTCACTAATCCATGCTACCGACAATGTCAGTGCGACCGTTGAACGATATATTACAGGCAATTCATGGAATTGGCATTTCTTGTCTTCCCCGGTTGCTGATCAGGAGATTTCCGGCGATTTTACCCCATCGGGTGAAAATGGTGATTATGATTTTTATTCCTGGTATGAACCGGAATTGACCTGGGTAAATTTTAAGAACACAACTGTTGAACCTACCTGGTTTACTGCCAATGGAAGTAATCAGTTTGAAGTAGGTAAAGGATATCTTGTGGCTTATGAAATTTCAAATACAATAAAAACTTTCACCGGAGCACTGAATCAGGGAAGTGTGAATTTTCCTCTTTCAGCTCTTGGTTCAGGCCAACACCAGCAATATAACCATGTTGGGAATCCCTTTCCGTCATCAATTGACTGGAAATCCGGTTCAGGCTGGAACTTAAGTGGTTTAGAGCCCAATGGTGAAGGTTATGATATGCACATCTGGAATGATATCATTGGGAATTATGGCGCATTTAACTCTGCTTCACTTAATGATGGAGGAACTAACAACGTATCCCGTTACATTGCTCCCATGCAAGGTTTTATGGTAAAGGCTGATAATGCAAAAAGTGGCAATTTGACAATGGATAACGCCATCAGGGTTCATAGCAGCCAGGCTTTCCTGAAATCAACCGAAGAACTGGCCGATTACCTGAAATTGAAGGTTACCGGTACCCCAAATACTTACTCTGATGAAGTAATCATTGAGTTCAACCATGATAGCGACCAGGGTGGCGCCTCCAAGCTGCTCAGCTTTGTTGCCGAAGCCCCGGGTCTCTGCACCATGAAGGATGGTTCTAAATATGCCATCGACTTCCGCAGTTCACCGAAGGAAGAGACCACCATTCCACTGCATTTCAGGGTTGGCGCCAACGGCAATTACACCATCCAGGCTTTGACACTTGAAACTTTTACACAGGGAGTAGTAATTGCTCTCGAAGACAGGAAAACCGGAATAATGCATGAACTGACCCATAGTAACGCTTACACCTTTAATGCAATGAAAGAGGACAACCCCGATCGTTTTTTACTGCATTTTACCGGCGCTTTCGGTGTCAATGAACTCAATACAAATGATGTGATTGGAATTTACTCGCACGGCCAGTCAATATATATCAGCAGCATTGAAAGTGCAGAAGCGCTGATCTCCGTCTTCAACATCACCGGCCAGCAGGTGTACAACCAGCAATTGGTGCTTGACGGATTGAAACAGATCACGCTGAATGTTCCCGCAGGCTGTTACGTAGTCCAGGCCGTCACTTCCGGAAGTGCAGTCAGCCGCAAGGTGTTTATCCGTTAATCCATCCATTCGTAAACAACAATAAAAACATATCACGATGAAAAAAATAGCATTTCGCACCGCAGCCCTGATGATCCTGATGATGGGATTCATCCTTGTAACACCAACTTTCGCCCAGGACCCGCCACCCCCTCCGGGAGGTCACGGCGGCACAGGTAACCAGCCTCCGGGAGGCGGAGCTCCGGTTGGCTCCGGCCTCGTGATCCTGCTTTCGCTGGGCGCTGCCTATGGCGGGAAGAAGGTATTTGATGCAAGGAAAAAGCTTGCAGAATAACTGCCGGTAAATTTTTACCTCCAGACCTGTCAGGTTTCAAAAACCTGACAGGTCTCGCTATCCCTGTCTGGTAAATGGGAATTTCGGACAACGAACGATAAATAATATTGTACGATTGCGGACAAGCAATGTTTCCTGCTGAACACTAAAACTGTTACTGATTGCTCAGTTGGTTTGGATAACTCGTTAGATGATAAAATTTTAGAAATTTTGGTATAATAATCGGAGAGGTGCTTTCCAGAATTAATTGTTTAACTATTTTCAATTGAATCACTTATTACTCCAGCACTTCATTACTCCAACATTCCGGCGTGTTAGGAGCAGAAGATCAAAACAAGCCGATATGATTCATTTGTTCCAAACCATCTCTGATTTAATGCTATGTTTAAAAATTTCCTCACCACTGCATTCAGGAGCCTGCTGAAAAATAAACTTTTCTCATTGATTAACATATTTGGTCTGGCCATCGGGTTGGCCTGTTTCACAATGATCATTCTTTATGTGCAGGACGAGTTGAGTTACGACAAACACCACGACCATGCCGAAAACATTTACCGGCTCAGCCTGAAAGGGAGTATGACGGGAAATAATTTTCATACTGCTACTTCCGGTGGTCCGGTTGGTGAATTGATGCAAAATGAAATACCCGAAGTTGAAGAGCATGTTACGCTCTATAAATCCAACAGGCCTGTTCTTTTCCAGGTTGACGACCACAAGTTTTACCAGGATGGGATAATGTATGCAGATTCCAACTTCTTCAATATTTTCAAATATGAATTTATTAATGGTGATCCTGTAACAGCGCTTAATCAGCCCAATTCGTTAGTTTTATCGGAAACCATGGCAGGGAAATTTTTTGGCAACCGTGATCCCATGTTTCAAACCATCAGGTGGAACAACGAACAAAATATGATTGTCAAAGGTGTTGTGCGTGATCCGGTAAACCGCTCACACCTGCATTTTGATGTGCTGGCTTCGATGTCCACCTTTAGAAGTGACCAAAGGATGTGGAGTTATATGAACAGCCTGTGGACTTTTATTACTCAAAACTATGTAAGGGTTTCGGATGGTACTACGCTTGATATCCTCAATGAAAAAATAAAGACTGTGGCTGCTTCCCATTTGAACCAGGCAGAGGAAGAATACGGATTGAAGCTCGAAATTGTACCGCAACCCATCACTGATATACACCTCACATCTAAACTGGTGCACGAACTAGGCAACAATGGCGATATGAGCAGGATATGGATTTTTAGCACCATTGCATTCCTGGTGCTCGTTGTGGCCTGCATCAATTTTGTAAATCTTACCACTGCAAAATCCTCCAGACGGGCGCTTGAAGTTGGTGTTAGAAAGGTTTTTGGCGCCAGCCGTAACCTCTTGTTCCGGCAATTTATCAGCGAGTCGCTTATCATTGCACTGATCAGCCTGTTTATTTCCATGTTTCTGGTAGAGTTGTTTTTGCCGTTTTTTGTCAACCTCGCCGGTGTGGAGTTTGGCTATCGCTGGCTGGCCAACTGGCCTTTCCTGCTTTTCTTGCTCGGGGTAGCCTTACTTGCCGGGTTGTTATCGGGAAGTTATCCGGCAGTCTTCTTGTCTGCTTACAAACCCATCAGGGTGCTGAAAGGTGACGTCTTCAGGGGCGGGCGACGCTCTTACTTTCGGAATGCGATGGTGGTGCTGCAGTTTGTGATTTCAGTTTTTCTGATCTTTAGCACGCTCGCAATCTATAGGCAACTTCAGTTCATGCAAAGCAAAGACATTGGCATCAGCAGGGAGGATGTAGTTATTGTGCCGATACGTGGCAGTGATTTGATGGCTAAATATGAAAATATGCAGGATGAGTTCAGGCTGATTCCGGGTGTGAAGGATGTTTCGGCTTCATCAACATACCTTGGTAATTTTGAGCAAAGGCGGGGTTACTATCCCGAAGGAACTACCAGGCAAAGTTCGTGGATGATGAACAATGTACAGGTAGATTACAATTACCTGGATATGATGAATACAGAATTATTAATGGGACGAAATTTTAACGAAAACCGCCAACTCGATTCCAATGCCATCATCATCAACGAAGCGCTGATGAAAAAACTGGAGTGGGAGAATCCGCTGGGCAGGTTCATCTATTTACCTTTCGGCGAAACCGCCGCCGAAGATACCCCGCTAAAGATTGTTGGCGTGGTAAGGGATTTCAATTTTGCTTCATTGCATGATGCCGTGGAACCACTGTTGATACAGCTTGATCCCTCGATGTTCAGGTACCTCAACATTAAAATCAGCCGCCAAAATGTGGCGGGTATTCTCGGAATGATCGAAAGCAAATGGCAGGAATTTTCTCCTGACCAGCCTTTCGATTATTTTTTTCAGGATACACGCTTCGATAGTTTTTATGTTGCCGAAATCCAAATGACCAATCTGTTTATTTATTTCTCAGTGCTGGCCCTTTTTATTGCCGCCATTGGGCTGTTCGGGCTGGCACTCTATACCACCGAACGGCGCACAAAGGAAATTGGCATTCGAAAAGTTTTTGGAGGTTCGGTACAGCAAATCCTCAAGTTGTTGACACGTGAGTTCATCCGTTGGGTAATTATCGCCAACCTGATTGCCTGGCCGCTGGCATGGTATTTTATGCACATCTGGCTACAAAATTTTGCCTACCAAACCAATATTTCCTGGTGGATATTTGCACTTTCTGCAATCTTCTCATTGTTGATTGCACTGATCACCGTTTCCTGGCAATCCATCCGGGCAACATTGAAGAACCCGGTGGAGGCGTTGAGGTGGGAGTAGAGCGGCGCAGCGGATAGGCGCTCAGGCAAAAAAACTAGCTCCCGAAACTTTGGGGTTGTTCATTTGAAATTGATGGGAGCAATGCCTGCCCGACCCAGACACAGGAGGGGGTGGGGAGTTATGCAGTAATGGAATAGATTCAGCGAGGCAAACTGCTTACTGCCTGCTACTCCCCAAAGGGTTTTTCTCTTGTGGGGAGAAATTTAGGTGCTTGAGGCACTTATTTGGCAGTGAAGAATTATAGAGTTCTGTTTTTTATTGGTTGATTGTTTCGTTATTCAATACTGGTGTCCGCAATTGCAATATCATGCATTGGCTATATCAGAATGTAAGTCTGAGACAGATCTGCTAAAAACGGAAACATCATAATTGCCAAACCGGCAATTTGTACTGCCTGACCCGAAGATTATTTAGTACTGCACTTATTGTCAAAAGTCAGGAGTGATTGCACAGCTCACCCACCGGGAAGTCATGGCGAATTGGGTAACCAGACATCACCGGGTGGAGGTGCACCTATTGGTTCCGGCATTGTAATTCTCCTTACGCTCGGCGCTGCGTAAGGTGGCAAGAAGGTTTTTGAAGCAAGAAAAAGGCTAGCAGACTAACAGCTTGAAAGGTTCACGCCGACACACAGACCTGAGGACATAAAAGCGATGGTATTACTCTTAGTAATGCTATCGCTTTTTTTTGCACCCGTTTTTTCAAACGAAGTGTTCGGACGATATGTTCAGGCGAGGCTCCAGCCTCGTCTGGTCTATCCTGGCAGGCTCCTGCCTGCCGGATTAGAGGGTTGAACTTTCTTCATTCAGTAGTCAGAAGAAATTGAGCATACCATCTTTTTTATGTTTGCCGTTTTAAAAATTCTAAAAATTTACGGAATCATTATAAATCGTTGTAATTTAGCAGCGTGAAATGAAGAATTAAACAATAAAATTTTACAGTTATGAGAAAAAGATTACTATTCTTAATTTTGA
>JACZJL010000136.1 GCA_014860585.1 Bacteroidales bacterium
GCTTTGAGCAGTTCAGCCGCACGGCTGAGCCGCCGGCTGCGGATGAACCCGCCCGGCGACTGGTGAAACAGCGCCCTGATCCTCCGGTGCAACTGCACCCTGCTCAGTGACATCATGCGCGCAAAGGCCTCCACCCCAAAACCGGGGTCACCCATGTTCCCGGCAACAATTTTCCGGGCTTCTTCCATAAAGACTTTGTCTGTCATCACGTTAAAGTTTTAATGCTTTTCCACAATTATGCGGCTATGAAATCATTTTCCATTCCATCCCTCACTCCCGGTTAAGAAGCGGGAGAATACGGATATCTACTGTTTGATCACCTTCCCTGTCCTTACCTCATTTCCTGCCTGCAGGCGAAGGAGGTAGAGGCCGGGGGGGAGCGTTTTCATATCCAGGGTTATTTCAGTATCCGTTTGGTTAACCCGGCGTGCCGCCATTTTTGCTCCGAAGGTGTTGTAGATCTCGATCAGCTCAATATGATCCGCAATACCGCTGCAATCGAGGGTCAGCCTGTCGCAGGCAGGGTTAGGGAAAATGATCAGCCCTGTAGGATACAAACCAACTGCTAAACCTGTTCCTAAATTGACAGTGATATAGTTTGAAATCGATAAGGTATCCGCCCCGTAGCTGTTTGACACGACCAAAGTGACATCATAGCTACCGAAAGTATTGTAAACCACAACAGGATCCTGTTCCTTTGATGTTTCAGGCGTTCCCCCCTCAAATTGCCATTCCCAAGTATTGGGATTATTCTGAGATAAATCAGTAAAGTGGACACTGTCTCCTTCCACAATGTTCGTTGAATCTGCCATAAAATTGGCAATGGGGTCGTGCAGGTCAAAAAACTCAACAATCCTGTTTAGCAGGGTATCCCTTGATCCCAGGGGATTATCTACCAGATGTCCCAAAGCATAGGAAAATAAAAATGTTTTCTGGCCATATTCCCCCTCTCCCTGAACGGCCACTGTTCCGTATCCGTCTTCTTCAAATGCTGCAATGCCATTTTCGTTCGGTGTAAGCGTATTAATAAACCAACTAAGATTTTGGGTTGAGCCGGTAAACAAAAGGTCAAGGCACAGTGAACCATCCAAACCAGTCAGTAAGTTGATTACGTTATTGTAGGCAAGGTACTCTGCTTCAGCAATTCCGAACAGGCCCATCATCTCCTCCTTATTCGGGAATCCAAAATACGTGAAGCCGGTAAAAAATGAACCGCATTCGATATAGATTTTCCCTCCCAGATAGAGATATTCAGCCATGGTTTCTGTCATCTCTATTGTGAAAGGTGTTCCATGACGTATCTCCGGACCATAATTGCCGTACGACAGGAAAACTGCATCAAAACCAAGCAGGGATGATGGGAAATGAGAAGTGAAAAACACCTGAAATCCCTGACCAACGAGAAATTCGTTGATATAATCGCCACTATAAGTATTACCCGGACCTTCTCCCTGGAAAACCAGAATACCGGCCGGGGCAACCAATAATTCAACATTAATGGTATCACCCCAGGTTATTTCTTTGTCAGCGGTGGTAGCAAGTTTAAATCCAGCCAAATGGGTTGTGGCCAAATCCGATATTTTAATCTCAAAAGCATTGTCAAGGGTAAAATAATCATCGGCCGGAATATCCCCACTATAAGTTCCGGATAAAATTGAAATGTCAGGGTCGTCAGATGAGAGGGTGAAGGTTGCATTTTCAGCCCCAACGCCATAGTTGTAATTTCTGAGTTTTAAACTCAGGCTAACAGTATCGCCCGGTTCCGGAATTTGATTACCGTCCAAATCCTGGAAGGCTGAATAAAAAAGATCAAGTGCAATTTCCTGCTGGAGCGAAACATTTGTTTCGGTTAAAGCTCTGTATGCATTGATTCTGCCTGCTCCCAACAGGTTTCTATACGCGATGCTGATGTCATCAATATTGTCGGCTGTACCCAGTACGTGTGTGATCACCTGGTCGGATGTCCAGTCGGGATGATATGACTTAACCAAACCCAACAGGCCTGCCACAATGGGTGTTGCACAGGATGTCCCTGCTGTACTTTCATATGAATTATTTACTGCAGTGGTTAATAAAAGATGGCCGGCATCCCCTCCCGGAGCGCTTATATCAATATGCGGCCCAAAATTGCTATAGCTGGCCTTCGCGTCCAGATGATTGAGAGCCGCAACTCCCAAAACTCCCGGATAGGCAGCCGGATACATGATTTTAAACTGATTGTCGTTGGCCGCACCACCTAGAATAATGCTGCCCAATTCACGTGCATAGGTAAGTGCTTCGTAATTGGCCTGAGAAAACCAATTGTAATGCCCCCAGCTGTTGGTAATCACATCTGCTCCGTTTTCGGCAGCATAAATCATGGCATTGTATGCCTGCAGAACATTGCTTTCCCAACCTGCCTGTATTGGCATTATTTTAAGGTTCCAGCTAATACTTGAAATACCGGTGTTGTTATTGGTAGTCGCGCTCGCATATCCACCCATGAGTGTGCCATGATCCCAATCCATGGTTCCTGGTAAGGGATTGGGGTTGTTGCCGGATAAAAAGAAATTCCAGCCGATAAAATCATCAACAAAACCATTCCCATCATCATCCACACCATTTTCGTCATCCGGGTCAAATACCCATTGCCCACCGATAAATTCGAGGGTAACTCCATCCTCGTCCAGATCTTCTCCTATATTTTGCCAGATGTTATCAATTAAATCTTCATGATCCCAATCCACCCCTGAATCCACAATGGCAATAATGATATCCTCCGGACCATTTTCACCTTTGTGGATATCCCAGGCTTCTTCTGCATGAATCTGCGTAAGATGATGCAAATCGCCATACATGGGATCATTGGGCACTTCAAGGAGTTCAATAACCGGTATGGGTTCGGCATACTCGATGTTCGGGTCTTTAGAAAATTCCCTGGCGACTTTGGTCACGGAATAGGATTCAGGAAATTCAATGCGGTATATCCTGGAAAGGTCGGGCATTCCTTTCTTCAGTTTCGCAGGATTGTACCTGAATCTTTTTTCAAGAAGATTCACCTTGTATTTTCCGGCTTTTGCATCGAGTGAAGGGATATTAAAGGAGACATTCCCTTTTTGTTTATCAAAATCCCCAATACCCTCCTTCACCTTAATGGTGATCATGCCCTTGTAGAACATGGGTTGACTTTTTTCCATGACGGGGAATGTTATTTGCTGACCGTCATTTTTTTCTGTTGGCATCATCGAGGTCATTCCCATGACCAGGAGCGCTGCAATGATTAAGTAGAATTTTTTCATGATGTTAAATTTATTATATGATTTGGAGCAAAAAGGTTTTTGGTTTTTCGCTGTAACAGGTTTATAATTTTAGTTGCTTGTGTTACTTTATTGTTTGCTAATCAATTCTTTAATATTTAATCACCTTCCCCGTCCTCACCTCATTTCCCGCCTGCAGGCGGAGAAAGTATAGGCCGGGGGGGAGGTGGGCGGCCTTCCAGGTGAACTGGTGGTTGCCTGGCGCCCTGCTTTCATTCAGCAGATCAGCAACCTGTTGCCCCATGTGGTTATAAACCTGAAGGGTAACCGGGGTTTCGGCCTTTAGCTCAAATTCGATGGTGGTTGAAGTGGTGAAGGGATTTGGAAAGCCGGTAAGGTTGGTTTCCTTCCGATGTTGAGTTATCACAGGTTTGGCTATTCCTACCATGGGTGAGTCAAACTCGTAAGCGCCCATGTCAATCACTGCAACGCCATTGCCGTCTCCGTCCCAGATGCGGCAGCAACCCATCAGGTCGCAGGAGGGCAGGCACAGGCCGGTGGTATCAGGTGTGCCGGTGTCGATGCAGGGAGAGCCGGGCAACAGGGCGTAAGGATGGGAGCCGGAGAGGTCGAATAGGGGGTCTTGGTTGATGTTGCCTTCGCCTGTCCATCCACCATAAACTTCTAAGGTATCAATATCGCAATAATTGATCGTAAAAGCTTCCGAACCTGAACTATAAATATTATCAAAATTTATTGC
>JACZJL010000137.1 GCA_014860585.1 Bacteroidales bacterium
ATTTTACCCATGATTGTTTACAACCTCGATAAAGATGATCAGCTTTCACCGCCATCTTCCACAGCCGTTTTGATCTATTTTGATTTTCATGGCAGTTGGCAACTTGCAGCAAGGCAAAGCATTTACTGGGGTGAAAATAAATGGAGGGCATTTGCCACGGTCGGGACGGGCGCCATGAACCGAAGGTTTTTTGGGGTTGGAAGGGATACATCAGTAGTAAGCAACGACACCTCCAATTATTTTTGGACAAGAGATGCTGTAAATAGTATCTCGCTGAGTTGTTACAGGAAAATTTATTCAGGTTTATATGCCGGGCTTGAATATGCATTTAATAGTCATTTTATTGATGAAGGCAATCCTGATGAAAATGACGAAATGAGCCGGTCGGGGATTAAACCGGGAGAGAAGGATAAGGTAAGTGTATTTGTTCCCACTTTTGTGTGGGATAACCGGAATAATATTTTCTGGACCAAAAAGGGGTACTATGCCAATCTCACCTTGCAGCTTCCGGATAAAATTTTCGCCAAATCACAGGATTTCAGCAGTATTTCCGGATGGGTAAATGGTTATCATAACCTTTTTGAAGGGAAAAGGAACCTCACACTTGCCTGGCATCTTTACTTTCAGAAAGGATGGGGAGAATTGTCCTATCACCAGATGGCTACCTATGGCCGCGGTGACCATGCTATGGGTTACCGTTACGGGAAATATGTGAATAACTCAGAAATCACCACTCAGGTTGAAGTGCGAAAGGATGTCTGGAAATTTGTAAGTCTCGGCGGTTATTTTGGCACCGGGAAAACGTTCGAATCAAAAGAAAAAATTGGAAATTCGGTCTGGCTGCATTTCGGAGGATTACGCACTTATTTCAATATCATTCCATCGCGCGATATCCGTTTAAGGCTTGATTTTGCCTTTGCACGAAAAGACAATGGGTTTTATCTCGGCATCGGACAAGGTTTTTAAGGTATCCTATTTCCTGTTTATTTATTTTTTGGCAGAATTTTCTGCCGAAGGCATCCATAGGAAAAAGACAAATGATAAAACACAAATAAATACGAAACTAAAATACTAAATTTCTCCGGCTCAGAGAAAAACCCTTCGGGGATGAGAAGGAAGTCCAACCATTTGACCCGATCGGACGGGTAAACAAAACCGAAAAAAATCGGATTTAGAGCTAACAGCTTGTTGGAACTGTAGCTTTGCGGTTCTCTGCGAAAAAACTCTGCGATTCTCTGCGGTTTAACCTTTTTTTTACCGCAGAGTTGCGCAAAGAAGGCGCAAAGAACCGCAGAGTAAAAACTTTTCTACGGCTCAGAGAAGAGATCATTTGTGGATTAGCAGGCAGCCCCATCGGAGGGGCAAGTAAAAAGTCAATCAATGTAAACAATCCTGTACGTACGGGAGTTAGTTTTGCCAACTAAGCACCTAAACTGCTCATCATCAATAGACGAGTTCTCTTTTTGGATTTCTGATCTATTGATTATTTGAGATTTACTTGTCCAAAGGGCTACTGTAGACCAGTTTAGTGGAGGTAAAGTTTTGCTCCCAAAATATACCTATTCCGAATTTCACCAAATTTATTACTAAAACAAATAAAAATGCCCCGGCAGTAAGCAAATTACAGCCGGGGCATTTTGAAATTCGATTAACTGCGAATACTGTTAAAGCGGATTAGCCGTCATTTTAATGGTGAACTTGAATTTTACCGTAAAATCCAGCGGTACTTCATTGGAAGTGGTTGTAAATGTCAGATTAAACTTGTGGGGTGGGTTTTGAATCAAATCCGCCAGTTTATCAACACCTTCCTGGTTCAGTGTGAGATCGGTCTGGTTGTTCAGCAGTGGTTGCAGCAGCTGATCGGTCACACTGGCGATCGTTTTTGGATCGTTCCCGTTTTCGTCTGCTATCACAACGGTAGCGTTCACAATCTTTTGCTCAGCACTTCCAACAAATGCCGTCAGCCAGTATTTCAACTCTTCAATTTCGATATCCTTGATCTTGTCGCCGTACTGGTTGATCAGGTCAACATCGGCAGACAGGTCAATCAGCTCAGATGCAGTGTAGGTAAGATCATTGGAGGATACAACCAATTCGGTTTCGTAAGTGAAAGATTCAGTGACATCAAGAAGATCGTCTTCACAACCTTGCAATAAAAATAGCCCTGTAAAGGCAGTCATCAAAAAAAAGATTTTCGATTTCATAATGATAAATTGTTAAGTGAATACTAAAATCAATGCAAAATTAGAATAATAAATTCGTTGAGACGAATTTGGCTAAAAATGTTTTTGTAAAAAAGGTTAACAGCAAATTGCAAAAGGGATTTGCAACAATAAATCATTAAACCGGTTACCTTTGCAAAAATTTGATTCATGATCACTTTTGACGAAGCATTCGACATCGTCATCAATTCAGCAAAAGGACAAACCACAGAGCGGGTAACACTCGAAAACGCAGTGGGGCGTATTCTGGCTGAGGATGCGACTGCTGATATGGACATGCCGCCATTTAATAAAAGTGCTGTTGATGGTTATGCTTGCAAAAGGTCAGATATAGGAGAGGCAATGGAAGTAGTGGAAGTAATTGCTGCCGGAAGGCGACCAGTCAATGCAATCAGTGAGGGTCAATGTTCACAGATTATGACCGGCGCCATGATACCGGAAGGCGCCGACACGGTTATTATGGTTGAGGATACTGAAAAAGCAGACGGCAACAAGATCAGGTTTACAGGCCGGAAGACCTCAGCAAACATCTGTTACACTGCAGAAGATATCCATGCCGGCCAGTTGGTGTTGAAAAAAGGAACTTTACTCAGACCGCAGGAGCTGGCCATCCTTGCCACATTTGGATTTGCTAAACCTGTGGTTTACAAAAAGCCGGTGGTTGGTGTAATTTCAACGGGTGACGAGTTGGTTGAATCTGATGTTAATCCCGCCATTTCACAGATCAGAAACAGCAACTCAACCCAGACGATTGCCCAAATTATCACCGCAGGAGCCGAATTTCGTTATTTCGGAATTGCCAGGGACACTGAAGCAGACACCCGCGAAAAAATAGGTGCAGCACTTTCCAACACCGACATCGTTATCCTCACGGGGGGTGTTTCGATGGGTGAATTTGATTATGTGCCAAAGGTTCTGCAAGACCTTGGGATCACGATACGGTTTAAAAGTATAGCTGTTCAACCCGGGCGACCTACAGTTTTTGGAGTGAAAGAGCATAAATATATTTTCGGGTTGCCGGGGAACCCGGTCTCCTCTTTCGTACAATTTGAATTGCTTGTAAAACCTCTGATCCACAAATTAATGGGGCACGATTACCAGCCATCTATGATCACCCTCCCGATGGGCGAAACGTACACAAGAAAAAAAACCACCCGCAAAACCCTGATGCCTGTTTATTTCAAAGACGGACTGGTGTTCCCTGTCGAATACCACGGATCGGCGCATATTCATGCTTTTGTGGCTGCGCAGGGCATCCTGGCCATCGAAATCGGAAAAACAACCTTGTTGAAAGGAGAATTGGTTGATGTACGACAAATTTAGGCGAAAGATAAACTACCTGCGCATTTCGGTCACCGACAAATGTAACCTGAGATGTACCTATTGCATGCCGGCTGAAGGGATCAAACTATTGCGCCATGAGGACATCCTGAATTTCGATGAGATTGTCGAATTGACTAAAACCGCCGTTGCGCTTGGCGTTGACAAAGTCAGGATTACCGGTGGAGAACCCCTGGTGCGAAAAGGGATTATTGACCTGGTGCGGATGATTGGTGAAATAGAGGGAATTAAAGATTTTGCCATGACAACCAACGGTACATTGCTTTCCAAATTTGCCAACGACCTTGTAAAATCCGGTCTGCAAAGGGTAAACATCAGTCTAGATACACTCGACCCCGAAAGATACCTGCAAATCACCCGTTTTGGGAATATTGAAGATGTCTTTGCAGGAATTGAAGCAGCAAAAGTTGCCGGTCTATTACCTATCAAGATCAACTGTGTGGTTAAAGAGTCGTCGGATGAACCGGATGCAATAGCCATTAAAGAATTCTGCAAAAAAAATGATTTGAAAGTCCGGTTTATTAAAGAGATGAATCTCGAAACCGGAAATTTCAGTGTTGTGGAAGGTGGCGATGGCGGCAATTGTGCGCTCTGCAACCGGCTCAGGCTGACCTCCGACGGGAAAATTTTACCCTGCCTTTTCAGCGATCTTGGTTATGATGTCCGCGAACTTGGCGCAGAACTGGCACTGCGCCTGGCCATAGTGGATAAACCTGAATCTGGAACTGTGAACCATTTGAAACAATTCAGCAATATTGGCGGTTAATAAATAAGTTTGAACAAAACAACCATGGAAAACCAACTTTCGCATATCGACGAAGCCGGCAAAGCCAGCATGGTGGATGTGGCTCATAAGCCCGACCAGGTGCGCACTGCAACCGCCACCGGGTTCATCCGTCTTGCCCCGGAAACCGTCGAACTGATCCGGCAGAACCAGATGAAAAAAGGAGATGTACTCACAATAGCTGAAATTGCCGGAATACAGGGCGGAAAGCGCACCAGTGAACTCATCCCCCTTTGCCACCCCCTGGCCATAACCAAAATAGACATTAAAACCGAACTTAAAAAAGACGGCGTCGCTGTAACAGCTTTTGCCAAATGCACCGGTAAAACCGGAATCGAAATGGAAGCCCTCACGGCTGTTAGCATCGCCCTGCTCACTATTTACGATATGTGCAAAGCAGTGGACAAGCAGATGGTCATTTCAGACATTAGACTGATCGAAAAAACCAAAGCCTGACAAACGAAGTGAATTTGACTTTCATTAGAAAAATAGCACTGATCCTCATCATTGCATCGCCCCAGCTGCTTTGGTCACAGCTTAATGTTGAGCATTTCATGAATAAAGGGATGCGGGAATTGGTTGATGAAAAATATACTGAAGCCATCCAAACATTCAACATCTTAATCCGCGCGCGGCCTGACCTTTCCGAACCCCACATTCTCCGCGGACGTGCAAAACTTTCGCTGGGCGATCTGAAAGGCGCCGAATTTGATTTTACCCGCGCCATTATGCTCGATAGCTACAACCCGGAAGCCTATTACTACAGAGGTGTAGTGAATTCGAACCTATACGACTACCACAGCGCCCTCGATGATTTTCGCAAATCGCTCGAACGAAGGCCAAATAATCCAAATGTGCTCTTTAGCCGCGGCATGACGAAAATCAGGATGAAAGATTATGCAGGGGCAATCAATGATTTTGATACCCTTATCTTATTCCGCCCCGACATCGAGCAGGCTTACCTCAACCGGGCCATCGCCAAAGGGTTGAATGGCGATTTTGATGCTGCCATTAAAGATTGTAACCAGGCCATCAGGATGAACATCTATTTTGTGGATGCTTTTATCCGGCGTGGGCTTTTCCGCAAAGAAGCCGGACAATTGGATGAGGCTGTTCTGGATTTTGACCAGGCCATCAAACTGGATGAAAAAAATCCACTGACCTATTTTTATCGTGGTGCATTACTTATCAATAAAGGAGATACTGCAGCTGCGCTCCGCGATTTTGATAAAGTACTGAAGATTGATCCGTTCAACGACCTGACTTATTACAACAGGGCGCTGATCAAAGCCAGCAGGGAAGACTACCGGGGGGCGCTCAATGACTTTGATCAGGTGCTGAAAATTAACCCCAATAACGTCTTTACCTGGTACAACAGGGCATGGGTGAATACTAAACTGGAAGACTACGATGCAGCCATCCGGGATTTCTCCGGAGCCATAGATCTTTTCCCCGATTTCGCGGCAGCGTATATGGGAAGAGCCTCTGCAAAGCAGGAACTCAAAGACCTGAAAGGGGCAAATGAGGATTACGAGTTGGCCATGGCTATTATTGATGCTGTGAATGATGGTGATGACTTCGGGTCAATCAATGAGTTTTATAAAGCGGATTCTACCTATTTGAAAAGGATTATTGAATTTGAGGCCGACTTCAATGCATTCAACCCTGAAGATGGCCGGATTCAGCATCAGCGCGTGCTCATCGAACTCAGGCCAAATATTATGATCCTTTATTATGACACGAAAAAGTTAATGGCTGATCAGCAACGGACCGGTTACAACTATAAACCTATAAACACATTCCGCTACAATGACGAAACCTATTCGCTTGGCATTACACCCGGAAATGTAAATCTAAATCCACGGGACGCTCAGCGAATTTCGAACAGAGTGGACAGCATCATGTATTTCAATCCGTTTGATGCAGACAACTACTTTATCAAGGGCACACTAAACTGGATGATCTTGAACTACAGCGAGGCACTTACAGCATTTGACCGTGTCATTGAACTGATGCCTGATTATGCAGAGGCCTTTTTCAACCGTGCCAACGTCCGTTTCGAGTTCATCGAGCATCAGTATTCGCTCGATCAAACCGATCCGACAATCATTCTTTTAATGGATGGATCAACTGTTACTCAAACTGAGCGCGAGCAGGAGATACCCGATTTTGGACCGGTGCTGGAAGATTATAACAGGGTAATCGAACTGAACCCGGGTATGAGTTTTGCCTATTACAACCGTGGAAATATCAAAAACAGGATGCGCGACTTCGACGGCGCCATAAAAGACTATACTATCGCCACCGCCCTGAACCCTGAATTCGCGGAAGCTTTTTATAATCGTGCGCTGACACTGATTTACCAGAAACAAAACCATGAGGCCTGCTTCGACCTGAGTAAAGCCGGTGAACTGGGTATTCCAGAAGCCTATAACGTGATAAAACGGTACTGTAAAGACTGACAAAATTAAGGAGTTGCACATGAAGGAAAAGTAATGGTACTTTCCTGTAAAACCTTGATCATGTAAGCTTTTCCCGGTATGAAATGACCAATCCCATAAATCCCCTGTTCAGGCCAGATTACATTGTTACCGCCAATTTCTGTAATGATAACCAGGTTACTTCCTAATTGTGAAATGATGGAAGAAGCTGAAACATTACACCCCGAAAGTACGGGCATTATGCTCCAACCCACAGGAATTACAAGGTTTTTCGGATGAATATCAGATCCTGTAATTTCTAAAGTTGCCGGAGCGCTGAGTTTGATTTTATATCCATCATATCCGGTGAACTCCTGGATCGTATTTATCCCATATTGCGGCCAGTAAACCTGTGTCATATTTTGGGCAATCTGCAATTGATTAATAATAGGCGCCATCACTTGCACAAAGTCAGGATTATCGGGTATTACAAAAGAAGATAACCCCTGCCAGCCTGCAGCCAGTTGGATGGTTTGTTTCCTTTTTATGGTAAGATTGACCTGATCAGCAATAAAACCTGAACAGTTTGCCATATTGAATGCTGAAATCGTCAGCACCACCGATCCATTTTCTTTATCCGCTGCGCCTGGGGTATAGGATGTGGAAAGTGTATTTAAACTGCTGAACTGGCCGTCACCCGATGTTTGCCAGAGTAAAGAACTGTAATGACTGGCCGTTGCAGTTCTTGTAAAAACAGCAGGTTCTGTGATGGTGGCGTCAACACCGGCATTTACCGTTGCTTCAGGAACAAATGTTATCTGGATGGTCTTTACTGCATTGGCGCCGCAACTGGAAGGAGCATAAGCTGTAAGCTTCAACTGAATGGGATTGCCGGAATAATCAATCACCGGCCCAGGCAAATAGGCCGGGTTGAGGGTGGTAGGATCATCAAATGCGCCATCTCCGGTTGTAGTCCATAACAGGGAAGTATAGCCCGATGCTGTTGCACTTAACGATAAAGCATTTTCGACACAAATCTGTTGTCCTGTTGGAGTAAGGATTTGAGCCTGCGTGCCGGTCACCAGCTGAACGGCAAGAATTGCCGAAACAGAACCGGTACAAGAGGTCAGTGCTGTTGCTGTCAGCGTAAGGTTTACGCCATTATTCGCCAGATCCTGACTTCCCGGGTAATAAATCGGGTTAAGAATGGAAGTATTACTGAAAGTTCCGTTCCCTGAAGTTGACCACGAGATTGTTCCATAATACTGGGCTGTAGCGTTCAGTTGAATTGGAAATCCCTTGCAGAAAACACTGATGTCGCCCGGATTGAGCCTGGGCAACGGATCGAGGATGATAGTGGTATTGCTGGTCGCCGGAAAAGTAATACAGGCGCCGTTCCCAAAAGCCTGAACCGTTACAATGGTACCGCCATTTAATTTATCATTGGGACCAGAATAATAAATCGGGTTGAGCAAAGCAGGATTGTTAAAACTCCCGTCACCCGCGGTGATCCATAAAATCGAACTGTAATTTGTGGCAACACTGTTCAGTTGTACGGCAACATTTTCGCATCGCTTTCTGCTTGACGGAGAGGTGACGGTTGGCGCAGTGTTTAATGTAACAAGCGTTGAACCGCAGGCAGTACCTGTACATCCTGAGAGTGAATTTAAACAGCAGGTTAAGGTAAAATATCCCAGGGCTAGATCAAAACTGCCGGGTACGTATTGTGTTGTGGGTGAAGTGGGGCTTGTAAATGTTCCGTCGCCATTGGTTGTCCATTGCAGGGTTGAATAATTTGAAGCAACTGCAGTTACGATCACCGGCTGTGTTCTGCACACCCCTAAATTTGCCGGTAAATTCACTGATGGCAGAGGTATAATAGTAACGCTCAGGTTATCGGATGCCGTTTGAGTACAAGGGCTAAGCGGCAATGAAGTGACGGTAAGCACAACGTTTCCATTTGTTTTATCGGATGGGCCGGGCGTATAGGTCGGATTTATCAACGAAGTATTGTTGAATGTCCCATCACCGCTGGACGACCACATTACACCCGAATTGTTAAATGGTGCCGAACTGACCGCTACAGTTTGGTTGGCACAAATGGTTGCATCGTTCCCTGCACTTACCCCGGGTGGCGTATTCACCGTTACAGAAACACTATGCTGGGAAGTATTTGTACCATCTGTAGCCGTTAAAAAATAGGTAGTATTGACTGTAGGAGTATGTGTAAACGTTTGTAGATTTGATGTAAGACCCGGTGGATTGGATGTCCATGAGTAGGTATAATTTCCGGTGGTTCCGACAAATATTTCGGCACTCAGCGTAACCTGATCTCCAATGCAAACCGGGTTGGGCGTGGCAGTGGCATACACATCAAACACTGTGAAGGCAGCCATATTAATGATCGAACTTAACCCCAAAGGATACCACTTGTTGGTTGTTGCAAAACTGGGATCAAAGGCAACCAGGCTAACGTCATATTCCTTCTCGGTTGTCCAGGAAAAAATTTTAAAAGTCATCAACTCAGCAGGTGCAAATCCGTCTTTCTGAGGAGTATCCGGATCATCCCTGAAAGCCGGAAAAATAATATTGGCATCCCCCAGCCAAAAATCAGCTCCTCCACACTTTTTCTGGCCATTATTATCGGTGTAGAAAGCACCTATAAAATCACCGGGGAGGATTGGGATATCATTGATCCGCGGGTTGGCGCCCAACATCACAATGATAAAATGAGGATTATCGGTATTTGTCTGGTATTCCCAAATCGCAGGTAATTCGAAAGGCGCCCTGGTCGTTTCAGTTGGTGATGAAGCAAAAGAAAGAGAAGATCCAATGCTGATAACCAGAATAAACAGGATTAAAATTAATATTTTCAACGGTAAACGACGGATGGTAAATAATGATGGTTTCATACTTGAACGATTAAATTTTTAACAGCAGCTATTTAGTTTGTCGGTAAAATTCAAGCGTAAAATTACTTGAAAAATTATTAAACCACTGTTTCTTTCTTTGTTCCAATTTAAAAAGTCCCATATTTGCCTTTTATTTGAACTACTCAAAAGCATAAGAAAATCACATTCATTTATCTAAAAAATCAATCCCATGAAAAAGCTTTTTTATCTCGTTTTCCTGATCGCCGTGTTATTGTCATCGTGCACAACTCCCCAAAAAGTGACCAGCTACTGGGTCAACAAGGAGGCAATAAAGAATGAACCCTACAAATCAATTTACGTTTTTGTGATCATCCCAAACGAATCCAATGCTCCACTCATTGAAAACAAACTGGCCGATGTTTTTGTTTCGAGAGGGCGAAAAGTGGTGTTGAACAGTGAGCTTTATCCCCCTTCATTTTCGGGTAAAGACCAGATAACCAAAGATCATCTGGTCGAAAACATCAACTGGCTGGGCTGTGACGGGGTTTTTACCGTAACACTCCTCGACACAAAAACCGTTGAAACTTTTAACCAGGGAAGTTCCTATGCTCCGATGAATTATGGCTATTACGGAAGTTACTACGGTTACTACAACTATTATTACCCAATTGTGTATTCTCCAAGCTATTATTCTACTGATAAGACCTATTACCTCGAAACCAACTTCTTTGATGTGGCCAGCGACAAGTTGGTATGGTCCATTCACTCCGAAGCCTACAACCCCTCTGACATCGAAAGCATGATTCAGAATTATTCAAAAACCATCCTCAATAAACTACGGGAGGAAGGGCTGATCAGTAAATAGCATAGAGTAAATAAGGTGAATTTAGCCCCTTATGAAGGGCCGTTCGTAAAATTTTAAAACCTTTGGTTCTGTTATTAATTACTTTTGTTGAATCTTATTCGTTAAATCTATAATTTCGCTACAATGACAAAAAAAACTATCCCTTTTTTATTCCTTATTCTTCTTTCAGGAACCATGAACGCCCAGGTTCTGATCTCTCTGATCTTTGGGGAGGCATTGAATACGGATAAAATCGAGTTCGGGCTTGCAGGCGGTATGAGCCGGTCGTACATCACCGACATCAGCACCTCGGAAGGGCTGAACAGTTTCGACCTGGGATTTTATTTTCACGTTCTTCTTAAGAACAGCTCGTACCTTAGCACGGGGGTGCATGTGAAATCGAATGTCGGCGCAAAAGGGATGCCGGTGTATCCATTGGGAGATGCCAATTTTGATACCATTTACCAGGGAGGTTCCCTGACAAAAAAAATCCCGTGCTTCTACGTTCCTATCCTTTTTCATCAGCGGTTCAACAACCGGTGGTACGCCGAAGCTGGCCCGCAGCTGGGACTTATTTATAAACCAGTTGATATCTTTGAAACCACCAAACTGGATGGGGATCTCACCTACACCAAAAGCGTGCTGGACGAATACAAGCGGATTGATGCGGGATTTATGGTGGGAGCAGGATATAAATTTGAAAAGAAAATCAAAAGTATGAGCGCGGGCGCCAGCTATTACTACGGGTTGGTGGACGTAAGTAAAAATCCAGATTACACCATTAAAAACTCTGCCTTTTATTTTTTCATCAGAATCCCGATTGGCGCCGGGCCGCAGCCTGAATAGCGCCTATTGGTTCAGGATTAATGATGAGGTACTTCATTCACTTAATTTAAAATAATCTGCAATGGAAAATCAACTGACCAAAAATTCGGTGTATGACACCACGATCCGCCTGTTTGTGCTTTTGCTGATCATTGCGTGGTGTCTGATGATTATGATGCCGTTTGCGAACATCATTTTATGGAGTTTGATCCTTTCGCTTGCTTTGTATCCAACACATCACGGGATATCCATGAAACTGGGGGACAGACCGAAACTGGCATCTTTCATCATCGTAATTGCTGCTTTGGTGCTCATCATCCTTCCAACATGGTTGCTGATTGATTCCCTGATTCATGAAATTAAGGAGGTGAAGTTAGCTTATGATGAAGGAACATTAAAAATCCCTCCACCAAGCGAAAAAGTAAGGGATTGGCCAATCATAGGTGAATCGCTTTACAATTTATGGAAAACTGCTTCGGTTAACCTGGCACAAACCGCTGCCAAATATCAGGATCAGTTGACAAGTCTGGGAACAAAACTGGCCAAAGGGATATTCAGTGCAGCCGGGAGCGTCATCCAGTTATTGATTGCCTTCATCATTGCCTGCATCATCCTTGTCTTTAAAGGAGCCGGTGAGCCGGTGCGGAAATTTTTCAGGAAATTGGCAGGAGCGCGCGGTGATGAGTTTGCCGATGTAACCATGAAGACCGTGGGTAATGTGGTAAAAGGTATCCTCGGTGTTGCGCTGCTCCTTGCGCTCATGCATGGCGTTGCCTTTTTTCTGGCGGGCGTTCCGTATGCCGGCATCTGGACATTATTTGTATTCATTTTGGCGGTGCTGCAAATCCCGCTATTCCTCGTCACTTTACCCGTCATCATCTTTTTCTTTGCTACTAAATCAGTGCTGGCAGCGATCATTTGGGCTATAGTGCTGGTTGTGATCGGTTTTTCAGACAACATTCTACGTCCGATTTTGCTCGCCAAAGGCGCCCCGGTGCCCATGCTGGTGATTTTCATCGGGGTGATCGGGGGATTCATTTTTACCGGGTTCAGCGGGCTGTTTACCGGCGCCATCATTATGTCGCTGGGGTATAAGCTGTTTATTTCATGGATCGAATCGGACGGTGAAATCGAAGAAGCTAATCCCGCCGCTTTAGCTGGAGAATGAAAGGACTGTTGACTATTTGCAAAAAATCTGAAAAACTTTAAGATTTTTATCCGCTTTCCTGTGTGAAAGTCTAAAGTAGCATTGGTCTGATTGATTTTTACCAACCAGAAAATGATAATTTTGCAAAAATTGAAGGATTGGTCCAATTTGATGCATTTTAAAATGACCGGTAAGACATTTATCATTTTAGTAATTTCGCTTCTACTAGTGTCCGGTAAAGGTATTGCTAATAATGATCAACCTTATGCCGGTAAAAATATCCTCGCTCTTTTTTCATTACAACCCACCACTCCTGCTTACAGGATTATTCTCGAAGGAATCCATGCTGAGTTGACAAAAGAATTTGGCGATAACTATACCCTCCAACCCGAATATCTGGGTATGGACCAATATCCAAACGAAAGTTTTTCCAGGGAACAGTTTGAACCTTACAACGAAAAATTCAGGGATGTAAAAATTGACTTGCTGATCTGTATTGGCGTAAACCTTGCAGGAACTTTGAAAAAGTATGCTGAACCCTATCTCCTCAATCTCCCTGCCGTTTCGCTTGATTATGATCTTTCGGATTATGGATTTCCATGGGAAATTTCATTAAACGATAAAACGGTTGTAATTCCCTTGAAATTTGAGATTGATAAAACGATCACAACGATGCTTTCTATCTTCCCCAGGACCAGTTCAATCAATATCATCAGCGGTGTTTCAACACATGATCAGTTTTTCTTTTCGATCTCCAGGCAGGAGGCTGTAAAAGTTGATAGCAGTATCAAAGTGGACTTTTTTACAAACATGGCAATGGCTGAGATTTTAAAAATGGTAGGGCAAATGCCGGACAATAGTATCATCATTGTTCCCAGGTTCTCCCTCGACAGCAAGCAGGTGAATTATTACAATTTTGAGGCTATCCGGTTGATCTGTCGTGCAGCCAATGTCCCGGTTTTCACCTATTCTTCGATTGGTTTTGGCGATGGGGCCGTTGGAGGATACATTATGAATTTTGAAAAAGTGGCGATGATCGTGGGTGAGGCTGCGGTCAGGGTGCTGAATGGCGAAAATCCTCGATCAATCAAATATGATGGAAATGATTATTACGAGTATATGTTCGACTTCAGGGAGCTTAACAAGTGGGGGTTGCTTGGCTCAAAACGACTCCCGAAAGGCAGCTCAATCTATTTTGAGGAAATCACCTTTTTTGATAAATACCGGTGGATTTTTATTGGTGGGGTTCTGTTTCTTCTTTTTCAAACCCTTTTGATAGTCAGGTTAATCTTTCTAAACCGGAAACAACAGCTTTTGACACAGCAGATCAGGGAGAATGAAACCAAATACCGGGAGCTCATTCGTGAAGACAGGATTCTTCGTATAGGTCAACTCACCGCCTCGTTGTAGCACGAGTTAAATCAACCGCTCACATCCATCTTAAGCACTGCCCAGGCAGGCATAAGGTTCATTGATTCAAGTAATTACACTCCTGAATTGCTGAAGGAAATTCTTCAGGGTATTGTAGAGGATGATAAACGGACTGCATCAATATTGAGCAGCATCAGGGGTATGATGAAACTTGAAAGGAGGGAAAAAGAAAAGACAGATATCAATGCACTGATCATCGAAATCAGTGATATTTTCCGCACTGGAACTGCCAATTATGACATCGAACTGATTGTCCGGCTGCCTGATCGGCCGGTTTACATATTTGCCGACGGCATTCAGATGCAACAGGTGATTATGAACCTATTGTCCAATGCTACGCATTCCGTTTTAGCATCGGAAACTGGTGAAAAGAAAATCGTTATGTCCGGTTTGCCGGAGAACGGAAACATTACCCTCTCAGTCAGAGATTATGGCAGAGGTATTGATCCTGAGATCATCGGGCGGTTATTTAAGCCATTCGTGACGTCGAAAAATGACGGAATGGGAATAGGTTTAGCGATAAGCAAGGCCATTATCGAGGACCACCAGGGGACAATCCGGGCTGAAAATATGCCTGATGGCGGTGCGCAATTTTCGTTTAGCCTTAAAATCTATGATCATGACGCCTGAAAAATTTAAAGTGTTTATTGTTGATGATGACAAATCAATAAGGCAGGGCTTTTCATTGCTTCTGATGTCGGCCGGTTATGAGGTTGAAACCTATTCGGGTGGCGATGAGTTTTTGTCAACAGAATATGCTGATGGGGCGGGCTGCATCCTTCTTGATGTATTTCTTGAAGGGAGATCAGGTCTTGACATGCAGGAAGAGATCAAAAGGAAATTTGCTCACCTTCCGATTATTTACATCACAGGCCAGGGAAGTATCCCGATGAGTGTTCAGGCGTTCAGAAAAGGCGCTGTGAATTTCCTTCAAAAACCGGTTGATGACCTGCAACTGCTTGCAGCGGTGGAGGAAGCCATCAATGAAAGCCGGACTAAAGTCAGCCAGATAGCAGAGACCGACCGGATTCAAGGTTTAATCAAAAAACTTACCCCACGCGAATTTGATGTATTCCGCCTGCTGATCACCGGACTACTGAACAAACAAATTGCAGGAAAACTTAATATTGCCGAACAGACCGTAAAAATCCACCGCGGAAAAATTACCGAAAAACTCGGCGTAAAATCCGTTGCCGAAATTGTACATCTCGCTGAAAAGGCGGGTTTGCTATAACACCATGGTACTATTGTAAGGCCGTCCTCCCCGGGCTAATTTTGCAGTTTATTTTACTGTTTTTCAATTTAATAAATTACTTAAAATTTACTGCAATGAAAAAATTAATGATTTTTTTACTCATGCTTGTTTTTGTTGTCCCGGCATTTAGTCAGAAAAAAGGAAAAGTTGATCCTGAAAAGGTTACCATTGATTCTCTGACCAACGTCAATCAACTTCTTTCCGGGCAGTTGGATTCCATTACAGCAGAACGCGAAACCTATTTTGGTGTTTATTCTGCCGTAAAGGACAAAGTCATTAAATATGACTTCAATCCCGAAAATGCCTCAGATGTGTTGGATTCTTTGGCCAAAAGTATGGATGCAACTGCCCTTTTACTCTCATCAACAAAGGACTCACTTACAGCAATTCAACTTACCTACAAGGAAATAAGCGCCAAACTGGACAACCTCAATGCTGCCGACTCTGACAAAGCCAAGCTGGTAGAAGAGCTAAAACAACTGAAAGAACTCCTGGATGCAAAAATCATCACCCAGGATGATTTCGACAAAAAGAAAAACCTACTGATGGAAAAGTGGGAATAGGACATTGTCTTTCAATCTTTAACCTGTTTTTTGCATTAAAGAAATAAATAGTTCATTGTTAATCAGTTAGTGATTTTTTAAACCAGTTTTTCATTCGATTTGACAGCCCTCAACCTTTTACTTCCCGGGCATTTTCCTTATTCCTTTTCATCACCGACTGTTACAAGTTGTTGCTTGAATGATGCATAGAACAAAGGTATTATTGAAATATCCATTCTTTTAGGTTTCATTTGCAGAAATTAATTACAGCATATAAATTTAACCTGTATGATTTGCATAATAGATGATGATGAGCATGTTAGACGAGGATTTGATATGTTGCTAAAGGCAGGAGGATTTGCGAGTAACTCATACCCAAGTGCCGAAGAGTATTTGGAAAAAAGTAAACTGACAGACACTGACTTAATCATCCTCGATTATCATCTACCCGGCATGACCGGATGCGATCTGCTTAAGTATTTGGAAAATAAAAAATTACACTTTCCTGTGGTAATGATTACTGCATTTGATGACCGGTTTAGCCGCGACTGTGCAAAAAAGTACGGCGTATTGGCCTACCTGCGGAAACCGGTTGACGGTGATGCGCTGATTGACATTATAAAATACGCTTTACCAATTTATAACCACTAACGATGGGATTAAAGTAATGATTTTTGTGTCATTGCACACCTGTAAGTTAAAGCATGATGGAACTATTAGATCACTTTCAATCGAAACGCCTGACCATAGAGGAGCGCATAGCAGCAGGCAAAGCGCTGCGAAAGAACTTTCCGCGCGACCTTCAGGGGGAATACAGTCCTGTTTCGAACCGGGTTGATCCGGTTTCGATTTTGGAGGAACAGGCGAAGACCCGTCTCGAAGAGCTGGTACCTGTTCGTTATGCGAGGATGCTTACTTCTCCTTTCGCTTTTTTACGCGGAGGTGCAGCAGTCATGGCTGCCGACCTGGCTGCGGGTGCCCAGCCAACAGGAATAACAGTACAGGCCTGTGGCGACATGCACCTGGCCAATTTCGGGGTATTTGCCTCAGCCGAACGGAACCTTATATTCGGCATCAACGACTTTGATGAAACCATCCCGGGACCGTGGGAATGGGATTTAAAGCGGCTTGTGGCGAGCATCGTGGCAGCAGGAAGATTTCTTGGCGCAAAAAAAAGTATTGCCAAAGAAGGCGTGCTGGCCACAGTGAAATCGTACCGTGAAAAAATGCACGAATATGCCCACATGGGCTACCTCGATTTGTGGTATGCCACCATCAGTGAGAAAGATGTATTAAAATCAGTTACCGGAACAGCCAAAGCAGGAGCACAAAAAATGGTGAATAAAGCCCATGAGCGCACTCATATGCAGGTGCTGGGTAAACTTGCCGACCTGGTGGATAAAAAATACCGCCTCCGTGTCAACGCTCCTTTTATTGTTAGAGAAACTCACACAAAGGATGGTACCCCAATTGAAGAAGCCCTGGGAATGTTTCTCGACTCCTATTTCGAATCCCTTGCGGATGAGCGCAAAGCCATTTTAAAAAATTATCGTATTGTAGATGTAGTGAGAAAAGTAGTGGGTGTGGGTAGTGTTGGAACCCGCTGCTGGGTTGTGTTCCTCACCGGAAATCATGACCAGGACCCTCTATTTCTGCAGATCAAAGAGGCTCAACCTTCGGTACTTGAGCCTTATGTTGTAAAATCAGTCTATTCAAACCAGGGACAAAGAGTTGTTATTGGCCAACGGTTGTTGCAGGCAGCGCCTGATATTTTTCTGGGATGGTTCGAAATGGGTGATACTGATTTTTATGTAAGGCAATTGCGCGACATGAAAGGTGGTGTTGAGTTTGATCCGAAAACTGTCCGGATCGAAAACCTTTATCAATATGGCGCACTGTGCGGATGGGCGCTGGCGCTGGCACATGCCAAATCAGGGGATGCTGCCATGATTTCGGGATATGTTGGAAAAAGCGATGAACTGGATCATGCCATGTATCGCTTTGCTATGGCTTATGCTGATCAGACTGAAGCTGATTATGAGGCACTGCTTCATGCAGCAAAGACAGGGAGGATAAAAGTTGCATCGGTGAAAGAATGAGTAGTTAATTTTGAAGAAATAACTAGTAAATACTGTCAGCAAGAAAATTCCATTTGTTGAAAATCAAATTCAGGGTGTTTTCTTGCTGATACTAAACAATTAATAATAATAGGTTTACACAATTACTGATTATGATTTTTCTTGAACTGACTGTTTTACTTGTATGTATTTTCATCGGCGCCCGTATGTCGGGCATCGGACTGGGTGTGATGGGTATGATCGGGTTGCTCATTCTGCTCTTTGTGTTCAGGTTACCTCCTGCCGATCCCCCACTCGAAGTGATGTTGATTATTTTGAGCGTGGTAACAGCGGCGGCAGCTTTGCAGGCAGCCGGTGGTATGGATTACCTGGTGAATATTGCAGGCAAAATTCTGAGAAGAAATCCCGGACAGATAACAATCCTGGGGCCAGTCGTTACTTACTTCTTCACCCTCTTTGCAGGAACTGCACACATCTCTTACTCTATCCTCCCCATCATTGCTGAAGTGGCCATCAAAGCACGCATCCGCCCGGAACGCGCCATGAGTATGAGTGTGACTGCCGCTCACATGGGGATTACCGCCAGTCCGGTCTCGGCTGCATCTGCCGCATTACTCACTGTTTTGGTGGCAAGCGGTGTGCAATTATCCGATATCCTGATGATTTGTATTCCATCAACCCTGATTGGGGTAGGTGTTGGCATTCTCTTCGTGCTGAAAAGAGGGAAAGAACTGGATAAAGACCCTGAATTTATCGAAAAAATGAAAGACCCTGCCTTTGCCCAACTCATCAATGCAGGTGAAGGAAAAGATACAACCATCCCACTGAAACCGGGCGCTGTTAAGTCGGTGATCATTTTTGGTGTTGCCGTGCTGGCCGTTGTAGCGCTGGGCTCATTCCCTTCGCTGCTCCCCAGCTTTTCCGGTATCAAAGGTTTTGAAGCGAGTTTTGCGGTGAATGCAGACGGTATTGTTCAGATGCCTTCGATGATCATGATGATCATGCTGGCGGCTGCCGGCCTCATCATTCTTATTGCCAATACCACAGCAGCCCAGATAACAAAAGCCAGCCTGTTTGCATCCGCAGGCCAGGCCACAATTGCAGTCTTTGGAGTGGTATGGATGAGCGGAACCTTTATGGACAGCAACTATGAAGTAATCAAAGAAAACCTGGGACAACTGGTTACTGCTTATCCCTGGCTATTTGCGATTGCCCTTTTCACCATGAGCATTCTCCTGTTTAGCCAGGCAGCCACCACCAAAGCACTGATGCCGCTTGGACTGCTGCTGGGGCTCAGCCCGGCCTACCTTGTCGGGATTTTCCCTGCGGTAAATGGCCACTTTTTCATTCCGGGCTATCCCACACTGCTTACAGCTATTCAATTCGACCGAACAGGTACGACTAAGATCGGAAAATATGTTTTAAATCACAGTTTTATGTTACCGGGACTCGTCACCACTGCGGCGGCAGTCATAGCCGGTTTAGTTTTACAATCCATTATTTTATAAACATTTAAATTTTTAGCTTATGAAATTAATTATTAAAATGAGCCTGGTTGTAGCCACTCTGTTACTTGGGTGGAGCAGCTACGCACAAACACGAACCGAGAAAGATCTGCTCGGCGAAAAGCAAATCCCCGCCGACGCCTACTATGGCGTACAAACGATGCGGGCGCTCGAAAACTTCCAGGTGAGTGGAGTGAAAACCAATTTTTATCCTGATTATGTCAAAGCATTTGCCATTGTAAAACTGGCTGCTGCACGCGCCAACCATGATGTTGAAGGGAGACTCAGCAAGGAGAAACTCGTTGCTATCGAAAAGGCCTGCCAGGCTGTAATGGATGGAAAATACCACGAGTGGTTCCTTGTAGATTTATACCAGGGCGGCGCCGGAACATCTGCCAACATGAACGCTAACGAAGTCCTCGCCAACATTGCACTGGAAATGATGGGCAAGAAAAAAGGTGAATATCAGTACATCGAACCGCACGATGACCTGAACATGGGACAATCCACCAATGACGCTTACCCAACCGCCATTCATATCGCGCTGATCCTCCACAATGAAAAATTAATCAGGGAACTGGAAGCGCTCTCAAAAGCATTTCACCAGAAAGGAGAAGAGTTCAAAGAGGTACTGAAAATGGGACGTACCGAAGGGCAGGATGCAGTGCCGATGACCGTTGGTCAGGAATTTCATGCCTTTGGCAACCAGTTGGATGCTGCAATCAATGTTTTGCGTAAAACTGAGGAGTATTTGTATGAGGTTAACATGGGTGCAACCGCCATTGGAACCGGCATTACAGCAACACCGGGTTATGATGTGGTATGTGCTAATCACCTGGCCAAACTGATGAACAAACCCATCACCCTCGCACCCGATCTTATTGCAGCTACATCTTCCATGCAGGCATTTGTTATGTATTCATCGGCCATGAAAAACCTGGCTGTTACGCTATCAAAAATCAGCAGCGACCTGATCTTCCTTGCTTCAGGTCCCCGCACCGGCATTTTTGAAATTAATCTCCCGGCATTGCAACCGGGTTCTTCCATCATGCCCGGCAAAGTGAACCCGGTAATGCCCGAATTGATGAATGAAGTGTGCTACAAAGCCATGGGAAATGATGTTACCGTCGCCTTTGCATCACGCGATGGACTACTGCAGTTGAATGCCTATGAGCCGGTTGTAGCCGTTGCCATCATGGAGTCTCAGGCATTGTTTTATAAAACCGTTCCGTTGTTCCGCAAAAACTGTATCGAAGGAATTACAGTGAATGAGGAGATTTTAACCCGTAATATTGAAAGAAGTGTTGGAATAGTCACAGCGCTGAACCCGGTGCTCGGTTACGAAAAAACCACCGAACTGGCCAAAGAAGCACTTGAAACGGATAAAGGGATTCTCGAATTAATCCGTGAAAAGAAATTACTCTCCGAGGATGAAATCAAAAAACTGTTAGACCCGGCTGCAATGACCGGACAAAAGAAATAATCATTTTATCAATCATTTTATCAATCATTTAAAAACTAAATTTTATGAGACAAAGTACATTAAATTTCAGAAATTTGCTTATGGTCTTCATGCTGACCTTAAGCATTGTTGCATGTGCACAAACTGCCAAAAAACCCAATGTTGTCATCCTCGCTACCGGTGGAACCATTGCCGGCGCCGGCGCCAGTTCAACCGGATCGGCCTACACATCAGGTCAGGTTAAGATTGACGCCATGATTGATGCCGTTCCCAACATCAGGGATTTGGCCAATCTCAGAGGTGAACAGTTGGCTAACGTAGGTTCTCAGGACATGAACGTGAAGGTCTGGCTCGATCTGGCCAACCGCATTAACGAACTACTTAAAACCAATGAGGTGGATGGTATTGTGATTACCCACGGCACCGACACCCAGGAAGAGACCGCATTTTTCCTCACCCTGGTGGTGAAAAGCGAAAAACCGGTTGTACTTACAGGTTCCATGCGTCCTTCCACGGCGTTAAGTGCCGAAGGCCCGCTCAATCTTTACAATGCGGTAGCTGTTGCATCAAGCCCGCTTTCCAAAGGAAGAGGAGTGCTGGTGGTGATGAACGATGAGATCCATTCAGCTTATGGGGTGAAAAAAATGATGACTACCCCGGTACAAACATTCCAGTCGCCTGAAGTAGGCCCACTAGGGTCGGTGATTTTCGGCCAGGTAAGATTCTTCAATACCACAGCCGGTATTAACACGGTAAAAAGCGAATTTTCGGTGGATGGCGTTAAGGCCTTACCCAGGGTTGATATTTTCTATGCCTGCGCAGATGCATCGCCCGACCTGATTGACTATATGGTAAAAGCCGGGGCAAAAGGCATTGTGATTGCCGGTGTAGGCGATGGAAACATGAATGCAGGAACCTTGGAAGCAGTGAAAAAAGCTACAGCTCAGGGAGTGCATGTGGTAAGGGCTTCGCGTGTTCCGCTTGGCGCTGTATTGATTCAGGGTGAAATTAATGATGCAGAATACGGATCGGTATCGTCGGATGAACACAATCCCCAAAAAGCAAGAGTATTGCTGATGCTGGCTTTACTTAAAGAGAGAAGCAGAGACGACTTACAAAGGATCTTCATCGAGTATTAATCAACCAACAAGAAACCTATGAAAGCAATTTTTAACAGCGTTTTGTTGATTGTAATCCTGTTTTTGCCGGCGGCAATCATAGCACAGGTAAAGGAGCCGCAGGCAGGAGACACCACATATTACAAAACACTCATACCTGAAGAAAAGCAAGGATTGTTAAAAAACATGAGTATGATCGCAAACACCCGGTTTGCACTACGAAATGAGTTTTATGATGGTGAATACGTCCAATCGCGGTTTATGATGGAACAGTTCCGGCTGGAAATCAAAGGAAAAATTCATGACAAGGTCTATTTTCGTTTCCGCGATCGTTATACCAGAGCGCAGACTTCAGAGTCGCTGGACAATTTCAGCCGTTCCACAGACCTTGCTTTCATCCGGGTGGATGCTACCAAAAAGTTAAGCATTTCGTTAGGTAAAATGTGTGCCGATTGGGGTGCTTACGAATTCGATATGAACCCGATAGATATCTACGAATACTCAGATATTATCGAATATGCCGATAATTTCTTAACCGGAGTTGGGGTAAGTTATCAGGTCAATCCAAAACACCAGCTGACCTTCCAGGCACTCGATTCGCGCACTAAGACTTTTGATGAACTTTATGGTTATCAACCCAATTATGAATCGGGCAAAATGCCTTTGGCATTTGTTGCTAACTGGAGAGGAAGTTTATTTGATGGCAAATTCAACACCATCTGGTCGTATGCATTTCACAACGAAGCACGCAACACTGAACTGGATGAACCAGCAGGGATGAATTATATCGCGCTGGGTAACCAGGTGAAGCTTGATAAATTTACGGTTGAATACGACTTCAAATGGAGCCAGGAAGACCTTGACCGTTCTGGAATAATCAGCAATGATGTTCCTGACGAACTTTACCCCTATGCCCTGGAAAAAACCGTCTACACCGGACACTGGCTGCACTTGTATTACAGGGTGAATCCTAAAATCAACCTTGCATTTGTTGGTATGATGGACATTGCCAACTGGGAGGATGATCTCGATCCACAGAAAACGGAAGATCATATCAGGACAGCACTGGGCTTTATTCCAACTGTTGAGTATTACCCATGGAAAGATATAAATCTTAGGTTTTATGCCAATTGGGTTGGGAGATCTTACACTTACTCCGATTATGCCAAAGAAAGATTTGGTGCAAACGATTATACCACCGGAAGGTTTAACATCGGATTTGTATCACCTCTCGGAATTTTCTAAATGGAATAATCACCTCAAATAATAAGGGCTTGCCGGAAATGGTGCTAAAATAAAATCATTTACTTTTTCGGCAAGCTCTTTTTTTAAAAAAGGCCTGTGTTTTCAGGATTATAAAGAATTGTTAATGTTGGAAAATAAGAAACTATACTTTTGACCTGTAATTAAAACAATACAAATGGAATGAATGATTACCCGGTTATCATTTTCGCAGCCTTAATGATCCTGTTTTACGGGCTTTTCTCGAAATTGTCAGAGAAGTCGGTGATTACGGCGCCAATGGTTTTTGTTGCGGTGGGTTATATTGTCAGCCTTTTTGTCGGCTCTGACTGGAGGGAAGGCATCAATGCCTTGTGGGTTGAGCCAATTGCCCAGATCACACTGATTCTTGTGCTTTTTCTTGATGCCTCTACTTTAAATTTAAAGGCGTTGCTCAAAGACCGGCAATTGCCGATGCGACTGTTGTTTGTGGGTTTACCGGTTACTATGGTGGTTGGGGTACTTTTTGCCTGGCTGCTCTTTCCCGGAATAGATATCTGGTGGCTGATTATTCTGGCCATCATCCTCTCGCCCACGGATGCAGCACTTGGTATTGCCGTGGTAACCAGTAAACTTGTACCGCTCCGCATCCGGCAGACTATTAACGTCGAAAGCGGCTTGAATGACGGCTTTGCCCTACCGCCACTGCTGATTGCAATTGCCGTCCTGTCAGGAGAAGCCGGTGAAGGCGCCGGGTTTGCCTATTGGTCAATGTTCACCATCAAACAATTTATCTTTGGTCCTTTGATTGGCGGACTGGTGGGATGGATCGGCGGCTACCTTGTGGAAAAAGCATCTAAAAATGATTGGATGAACCAGACTTTCCAGCGGTTGGCAGCCCTTTCAATCGCCATCCTGTCCTATTCTCTGGCAGAAATGGCTGGCGGGAACGGATTCATTGCTGCATTTTTTGCCGGAATGTTGCTTGGAACGAGCACTGAGCATATCCGCGAACGGATTCATGAGTTTGGAGAAGCCGAAAGCCAGGCACTGGTAACATTCGTTTTTCTCCTGATGGGCATGATCATGATTCCGATTTCCATTCCTTTTTGGAATGTCAACTCGTTCATTTATGCCATACTCAGCCTTACCGTGATTCGCATGGCGCCTGTTGCTTTAAGTCTCTTAGGCACAGGGCTTAACCGTGGAACGATAGCATTTATAGGCTGGTTCGGTCCAAGAGGGATTGCATCGGTTTTATACCTGCTCATGGTAGTTATTGAATTCGGGCTGAAGGGAATGGAACAAATCGCAGCTACAATTACGCTGACGGTACTATTAAGTGTTTTTTTACATGGAATTACTGCTTTTCCTTTCTCAAAATTATTTTCACAGGAAACAAATTTAACCTCATCGAAATAGAATCCCGCTGATTTCAGTTAACAGACCAAAATCTATTTCACTGAATTTAAAAAGGAATTAAAATGACACCAGAAACCCAACAACTCACGAATCAGCCTGCATGGAAGGCGCTGAGAAATCATCTGAGCAATGGAATCCCTCATCTCCGCGAACTTTTCCGGGGAAATGATCACCGCGCAGGGAAAATGTCAATTGAGGCAGTAGGCCTTTTTCTCGATTATTCCAAAAACCGGATTACAGATGAAACCCTGGTTTTATTGTTAAAACTGGCCGAAGATACAGGGCTGCGCGAAAAGATAGATGCCATGTTCAGGGGAGAAAAAATCAACATCACCGAAAACCGGGCTGTTTTGCATGTGGCTTTACGTGCGCCCGCAGAGGCTGTTATTATGGTTGATGGCCAAAATGTTGTTCCGGGAGTTCATGAAGTGTTGAATAAAATGACCGTGTTTGCCGGCAAGGTGCGTTCAGGAGAATGGAAGGGCTATAGCGGGAAACCGGTTAAAAATATTGTGAACATTGGAATTGGCGGCTCGGATCTGGGTCCGGTGATGGCTTACGAAGCGTTGAAAAGTTATAGCGACCGTTCGCTGAATTTCAGGTTTGTATCCAATGTTGATGGAACTGATTTCGCCGAAGCGGTGATTGATCTCGACGCATCCGAAACACTTTTCATCATCTCCTCAAAAACCTTCACCACCCTCGAAACCATGACCAACGCCCACTCTGCACGGAAATGGTTTCTTGACCAAGCCGGGGGAGATGAAAATGCCATTGCCAGACATTTTGTAGCCGTTTCCACCAATGCTGCTGCGGTAGCCAAATTCGGTATTGACACCGGAAATATGTTCGGTTTCTGGGATTGGGTTGGCGGCCGCTACTCGATGGATTCAGCCATTGGCCTTTCGACGATGCTCGCCATTGGACCGGAGAATTTTCGGGCAATGCTCAGCGGATTCCACCTGATGGATGAACATTTCCGGACGGCCCCATTTGAAACAAATCTGCCGGTGCTTATGGCTTTAATTTCGATCTGGAATGTCAATTTTCTTGGCGCTGAAACTATTGCCGTTTTGCCTTATGAGCAATACCTGAAACGGTTCCCGGCTTACCTTCAGCAGCTTACGATGGAAAGTAACGGCAAGAGTGTAACGCTTGACGGCCTTAAGGTTGATTATGAGACCAGCCCAATCTACTGGGGTGAGCCGGGTACCAACGGCCAGCATTCTTTTTATCAACTCATACACCAGGGTACACGACTCATTCCCTGCGATTTTATTGCTTTTATTGAGCCGCAACATCAATTGGACAATCATCATGACATCCTGATGGCTAACATGTTTGCCCAGGCCGAAGCGCTGGCATTTGGCAAAACAATAGAACAGGTCAACACTGAGGGAGTGCCCGAATGGCTGGCGCCGCACAAAGTATTTGAAGGTAACCGGCCATCCAACACCATTCTTTCACAGCGTTTGACTCCGGAAGTATTGGGCAAACTAATTGCACTCTACGAACACATTGTATTCACCCAGGGTGCCGTCTGGAATGTCGGGTCATTTGATCAATGGGGCGTTGAACTGGGAAAAGTGCTCGCACAGCGGATAACACCAGAGTTGGAAGGTGATACCGAACCAGTGCTTCAGCACGATGGCTCAACCAACAATCTGATCCGACGCTACCGGGCAATGAAAAAAAGAAGGTGAATCGAATGTCCTAACTTGCCAGGTTTTCATTTCAAATAATGATTTCTTTCCAAACAATATAAAACATCAATTATGGACGAGTATATTAAATCGAGGTTAATGAGACTGATCAAGTTTCTGCTTTCGATGGTCGTAGCATTAGGTATTACTTTCCTTATCCGCGATCCCGGATTTACTGACTCTCAGGATTATGTGCTTTTCCTTTTATTTTTTTCCATAGGTTTATGGCTTACCGAGGCGATGCCAGCATTTGCCGTCAGTCTGCTGATTATTGCATTTCTTGTATTTGCGCTTGGTAACGAACGTTTTAACTCAGCGCCGGAAAACATTGATAAATATGCGAATACTTTCTCCAGCAGTGTAATCTGGCTGATGCTCGGAGGTTTTTTTCTCGCTTCAGCCATGACCAAAACGAAACTCGATCTGGCCCTTTTTAAATTTACCCTTAAGTTATCAGGTTCCAGGCCGGTTAACTTACTCATCGGGCTAATGGCGACTACTATGGTTGCCTCTATGTTAATGTCCAACACAGCTACAACTGCAATGGTCATTGCCGCTATCATGCCCCTGCTGATGTCGCTACCAAAGGATTCAGGTTTTTCGAAAGCATTACTGTTGGGCATTCCGATAGCCGCGGCAACAGGTGGTATGGGAACCATCATCGGTACCCCACCAAATGCCATCGCAGTCGGGGCTCTTGAAAATGCGGGAATCCATATTGATTTCATCGACTGGATGAAATTTGGGGTTCCGCTCGCATTCGTTCTAACCGCAATCAGCTGCTATGTACTCATCAAACTTTTCATCAAAGACAAAACACCCATTCCCCTCGCTTTTCTTGATGAACAGAAATTTGAACTCTCCCGTGAGTTTAACAGGCAGAGGTTCATTACAATAGGGGTTATCATTGTTACGGTAGCATTATGGTTGACCACTTCGCTTCACGGAATTAAAGTTGCAGCAATTTGCGCAGTTCCCCTTGTGATTCTTACGCTGACGCGCGTTCTTGAGGGCAAAGATGTTCAAGGGCTACCCTGGGACACACTATTGCTCGTTGCCGGTGGTTTGTCGCTCGGGTTGGCGCTCGAATCAACCGGCTTGATGACTTTCTATGCTCAACAGCTCATCAATTTGGAAATAAACACTTTAGTACTGATGTTCGTTTTTGCATTTTTTACCATGCTGGTTTCCAATATCATGAGCAATACAGCTGCCAGTACGGTGATGATTCCACTTGGCATGGCTATCCTGGTCGGATTTAAAGCTGAAATTGCATTGATCATTGCCCTTGCAGCTTCAACAGCTATGTTCCTGCCGGTATCTTCACCACCCAACGCAATATCATACAGTACGGGATTACTTGCTCAGAAGGATTTCAGAATAGGAGGTTTTATCGTTGGAGGACTTGGCCCATTGTTAGCCATTTTATGGGTGCTCTTACTCTCGTAAATTTTATAACTACCTCGGATGATTAAACTTTACGTTTAACCTAACCTGGATAAACCAGAAATTACAACAGACAATAAACAAATCCCAAATAAAACTCAATGTACAATGGATCAAAAATCCAAACAGTGAAAGCAGCCTTGACTGCCCTGATTTCCTCACGCAGTCAGGCAGGATAAATTGTGTATCAGTTTGATAATTGAATTTTTGAATTTAGTATTAATTTGTCTTTTGATATTTGTCATTTTCCTATGGATGCCTTCGGCAGAAAATTCTGCCAAAAAAAGCAAGAAAATCAGAAATAATACACTAAAAATTAATCAACAAAAAGCGTTATGGAAGAAAAGACTGGGTATTCACTGTTGCGCAATCCACGCTATACCAAAGGAACGGCTTTTACGCCTGAAGAACGAAAGAAATATGGACTTGAAGGATTGTTACCCATCAATGTAGAGTCAATGGAAACACAGATTCTGCGCATTAATATGCAGTTAGAAAACATTGAGGCGCCGATCAATAAGTACATCTACCTCTCGCAACTTCAGGATACAAATGAGACGCTGTTTTACAAAACCATCATTAGCGAGCCGGCAAAATTTTTACCGCTGGTTTACACACCAACTGTAGGCGAAGCTTGTGAAAAATTCGGTCATATTGCCCGGCGGCCAAAAGGGCTTTTTATTTCCATTGACCAAAAAGACCGTATCAGGGAGATACTGAAAAACTGGCCTGAAAAAGATATTCGCTTCATTGTGGTCACCGATGGTGGAAGAATACTTGGGCTGGGCGATCTCGGCATTTTCGGTATCGGCATTCCGATCGGAAAACTGGCACTCTATACCAGTTGTGCCGGTGTTCCACCTGAACATACACTTCCGATCGTTTTAGATGTTGGCACAAACAATGAAACGTTCTTAACCGATCCGCTTTATCCCGGATTAAAACATAAACGGATCAGAGGAAAGGAGTTTGACGATTTTGTTGAGGCCTTCGTTGTAGCTGCAAATGAGGTTTATCCAAAATTATGTATTCAGTGGGAGGACTTTCCGGGGGTGGATGCCATCCGCATTTTGAATCAATATCGTGACAATGTGTGCACCTTCAATGATGATATACAAGGCACGGCTGCTATTGCTACTGCCGGGTTTATCTCCATCAGCAGGCATCTGGGGAAACCATTCCGCGATCAGAAATTTCTCTTCCTGGGAGCTGGCGCCGCCGGATTTGGCATAGCAGATATGCTGGTGAAAAAGTTTCAGAAAGATGGATTAACCCGTGAAGAAGCTTTAAAACAAATCTGGATGTTCGACGTAAACGGCTTACTGGTCAAATCAAGAACCGACCTGGCTGAGCACCAGAAGGAATTTGCCCATGAATGTGACCCCATCAGTGATTTTGCAGAAGCGATACTAAAGATAAAACCCACAGCTATTGTTGGTGTAAGCACTGTTGGCGGTGCTTTCAATCAGCAGGTCATCGAAAATATGAGTGCTGTAAACGAAAGACCAATTATCTTCCCCTACTCCAACCCTACTTCACATTCGGAATGCACTGCAGAGCAAGCATATACCTGGAGCAAAGGCAAAGCGATCTTTGCCAGTGGCAGTCCTTTTCCGCCGGTAACTTACAGAGGTAAAACCTTTACCCCCGGACAGGGTAATAACGTATTCATCTTCCCTGCCTTAGGTTTAGCCATTTATGCAACAGAAGCCAAACGAGTAACTGACGACATGCTGATCACAGCTGCAGAAGGAGTGGCTGAGCAGGTTAGTCCTAAGGATTTTGAAAGCGGTTTGATCTATCCATCGGTGAATGACATTCGAAATGTATCAGTGAATGTCGCGGTTAAAGTTGCTCAAGAGATTTTCAGCAGCGGTTTGGCAGGCATTGAAAAACCAGGCGATATCAGGGCATTTATCAAAAGTAAAATGTACGCGCCAATTTACAAGTAAAACCTTAAAGATATTCCAAACAAAAATTTGTTTTTCGAATTTGTGCTTCTATGCCCGGGGAAAAATAAAACACTGTCAAGGAATTTCATTACTTTTGTGGTTGTAAATTCAACTTAACGGGTGGTTAGCTCAGTCGGTTCAGAGCGCTTGCTTCACACGCAAGAGGTCAAGAGTTCGAATCTCTTACTACCCACAGGTGAAATGGAACTTTCCAAACCCCAGGCGCCCATCTTTAAGGAGAATATTTCGGTGCGCTGCACCTTTTCCATAAGATTACAGGTCTTTCAGCAAGCCCAAATTTCAATTGGTATAGCTTTAGCCAAAGATTAATAAACTACGCAATTTTTATCTCAATAATGAAATGAACAAAAAAGGGAGCCGAAGCTCCCCCTTTTCAATTATTTATACAAGCAGCGGTAAGATGTATCCGTTTGCATGTTTACTTTAAACTTCACGTCTTTTGGAACGATGAAGGTTTCAAAGGCTTTATAGCTCTTCCACCCGGATTCGCCCGGGAGCATCACATCCATGGTTCCTGAGGTGACGGTCATGTGCTCAACCGTAGAGGTTCCGAATTCATAGTCTCCTGCTGCCATCACTCCAACTGTGGCCGGCCCTTCAGCAGTTTCGAAAGCAATGGACTTCACTTTGCCGTCAAAATATTCATTTGTTTTAAACATCGCTTTTATTCTTGTTTTTCTTTTACAATTTCGATAACTTCCGGCAAATCCATGCCGATCTTCATCAGGTGGTCGATCTTTGGTACACCATTTTTGGTCCATCCGCGGCGGAAATAAACTGCGTCGAGCAGTTGCTCATAGCGGTCTTCGCGGTATTTGCGTGTGATGGTTACTTTCTCTTCGGTAGATTTCCCAGCCGGGTCAACACCGATCAACTCTTTCATCTGCTTGTCGTAGCGTTCGGCTCTTGATTCGTATTCTTCAACAGTTACGGGGCCGGCAGCGCGGTAAGGCTGGGCATCGTGTTTGCGAAGGCCGTATCCGCGACGGATATTGAAAATCCGCTGGAAGTTATACACCCGCTCGCTCTGGCGGATCATCTCATGTTTGTCGAAACTCATATCGCCGGTAACAGCGCGGTAAATGGTCACGTAGTTATCCACGTGTTCGGGCACTTTGGCAGGTTCGTCTGTCTGGGCATTGTTTTCAGGTTCCACGTCGTTCCAGGGGAGTTTGCATAAGCCCTGTAATCCAAACCAGGTACGGAACATCGGGAAGTAGTGCAGCGCTTCGGCTTTTTTCTCAAATGTGGGGATCTGGTTGTTCACCATATCCATAAAGATGAGCCAGGCTTCGTCGTGCTGCGGACCTTTGTTTGTCATGGCATAGCCGCCCTGCTGCGCCAGCGATTCTTTGGAAACATATTGAGAATACTCAAGTCCTTTGTTTTCCATGCCGATATCCTGGAGGAACTGTGGGTCTCCCCAACCTTTTGCGGCAAATATTTTTTTCATTTTGTGAACGCCTTGTCCGGCAACCACACCAAATCCTTCGCCACGTGCCAGTTGATGGAGCAACTCCATGGCGCCATCAGCATTTCCGAAGTTAAGCTTCAGGCCGCCTGTGCGTTCATCATTTAAAATCCCGTTTTCGTAGCATTCCATTACAAATCCCAGGATGGTTCCCCATGTAATTGTACAAATGCCATAGGTGTCGCAATAGAAGTTGGCTTCGATGGTGAAGTCGGGGTCGAAAATGCCGGCACATGAGCCGAGTGAAGCGGCTGTTTCGTATTCAGGGCCGTCAACAATAACACATTGTCCTTTGTAAGGGCCGGTGCGCAGCATATAGTTGTCAACACCTTTGGCGCACGACATGTTGCAGCCAATCCAGCAGCCGTCCGGAACGCCTTGTGTAAAGCGTTCTTTGTAGATATTCGAGTGAACCTTCACCGCGTCGGGGTGGCTTCCGAATTTGAAATTATTGGTGGGAAATAAGTCGTAATCATTCATAACATTAGTGAGGTGAGCCGTTCCTTTGGTTCTCATCTCGGCCTGGCTGTCGTCGAAATCGCGCATCTCTTTGTTAAAGCGGCGGCCACGTTCCATAATGGCTTCCAGGTCAACCACATTGTTGAGGTTCCCTTTTACTCCCGGGATTTTGCAAACGATAGCTTTTATCTTTTTATCTCTGAAAACGGTTCCGATACCGCCACGGCCGGCTTGTTTCAGACGAACGAGTTTGCGTTTTGGATCGTAAAAAGTGAAGTTCAGCATCCCGATCAGAGAGTGATCTGCCGCAATTCCGGTGGAGACAACGCCTATATTTTTTTTATCTTTTTCGTCATCGGCATACATTTCGGTAAGCGCTTCTCCCAGCAGATGGCTGTCGAGCAGGTCGTAAGGCGCTTCATTGATTTCCACTTTGTGATTAACCCCATCAATGAAAATGATCACGTCTTTGTCTGATTTTCCGGTGATCTCGATGGCATCAAAACCTGAGAACTTAAGAAACGGGCCAAAGAATCCGCCAACGTTACTGTCAATCGGAATGTCGGTTTGCGGTGAAATGGAAACACAGATTGATTTTCCTGAGCCGGAATACTGGGTAATTCCTCCAATTGGGCCTGAGGCAATGTTGATTTCGTTTTCGGGATCATTCCATCTGGTGTCGGGTTTGGTGGCATCCCACAACAGTTTCAGCCCGTAACCTCGCCCTCCGATGAATTTTTCCTTCATCAAGGCTGGTACATCTTTTTCTTTGATTTCGTTGTTGCTCAGGTTCAGGTAGAGGATTTTGTCGGTGTAACCTCTTTCGAGTGGTTTCCATTTGTACGACCACGATTTGAGCAATTTGTGCATCTCCTTTAATTCTAAAGCTTCCATCAAAATTTAGTTATTAAGATTAGATAGATAATTTCATGTTATTTAGTTCACAAAAGTACATATTTTCGGCAATCCCGGTGGGATGTAAAAAATTGGAAGAGTGTTTTTATTGATCAATCAAGGGTAAAGAATGGTTTTGAAAAGCAGAAATAGCAAGTAGAAGTGGCCTTTATTTTTCGAAAAGCACCTTCGTTAGAGGACTTCCTCTTTGAAAAATTGAAGCCGGATTTGTTTTGGGAGTTCCTCATCTTCGAAATGACAAAATACGGCATCTTTGACCATTTCTTTCAACTCATTTATAGTGTCCGCTTCGGTGAAAATTGCCGATCCCACAGCTTTTGCCGTATAACCTCCTTCCGGCGCTTCTTCAACCACAAATAAAAGTTCGTTCATTATGAATCAGATTAGATGAACAAAAGTATATTTTTTTGATCATGATAGCTATTGATCATTTGTGTTTACCAGAACACTTATAAAAATGAAAAATGACCTATACAACTTCATTTGATTAAAGCTCCCACCGCTTTATTCCCTATTTTTGCGCCTCATTTTAATCGTTGAAAAATTATGGTTGTTCATCAAATTAGCTCCGCACTTCTGAACTTTGAGGATATTCACAGAATTATTAAGGAAGACTACCGGCTTGAATTATCGGAAGAAGCTCTGGTTAAAATTCAAAAATGCCGTGATTATCTTGACAGGAAGATGGATGGCAACGAAGCGCCAATATACGGCATCAACACCGGTTTTGGCGCGTTGCACAATGTGATCATTCCAAAAGATGATCTCGGACAGTTGCAGGAAAACCTGGTGATGTCGCATGCCTGCGGGATGGGTGATGAAGTTCCGCGTGAAATTGTCAAGCTGATGCTGCTGCTCAAGGCGCATGGTTTGTCATACGGGCATTCTGGAGTACAGGTGGCAACGGTTCAGCGACTGGTTGACTTCTTTAACCATGATGTGCTGCCGGTAGTTTACCAGCTTGGATCATTGGGGGCATCCGGCGACCTGGCGCCTCTGGCTCATCTCAGTTTACCGTTGATTGGCATGGGTGAAGTTTATTTTGAAGGAAAAAAAATGCCAGCTGCTGAAGTAAATAAAATGATGGGATGGGCGCCCATTAAGCTGCAATCAAAAGAAGGACTGGCTTTGCTCAATGGCACACAGTTCATGAGCGCCTATGGAATTTATTTGTGTCTCAGGGTGTTCAAACTTTCACGTCTTGCTGACATCATTGGGGCGTTGTCGCTCGATGCTTTTGATGGCAGGATTGAGCCTTTTCATGAACTGATCCAGAAAATCCGTCATCATAAGGGTCAGATCAAAACTGCTGCACGGATAAAAAGCATACTTGAGGGCAGTGAGCTGATCAGCCGGCAAAAGGAGCACGTGCAGGATCCTTATTCTTTCCGATGTATTCCGCAGGTGCATGGCGCATCAAAGGATTCAATTGATTACGTTTCTTATGTTTTCCGCATGGAAATCAACGCGGTGACCGATAACCCCACTATTTTCCCGGATGAGGACCTGATTATTTCAGCCGGCAATTTCCACGGCCA
>JACZJL010000138.1 GCA_014860585.1 Bacteroidales bacterium
GAGGGCGTTTTCGATCCCGTGGCAGCCGGTCTTGGGGTGCATGTGGTCAATTATAAATTTGTGGATGAAAACGGCTGTTCCGCCGCATGTCAGTTCCAGATCACGGTCAATCCTTCAACCACTCTGGTTTGTCCGGAATCTTTCGCAATGTGTATTTCTGATGATCCCATCCTGATGAGCCAGGCGATTCCGCCCGGCGGGAGTTATTCGGGTACAGGAGTTGACGGAGGTTATTTTGATCCGGAACTGGCCGGTGTTGGCGTACATGCAATCAGTTATGATTTTACCAATGGGTTTGGCTGTCACACAGCATGTTCGTTTACCATCGAAGTTTACCCGTTGCCGGAGTTGAGTTGCAGTTTTCCGGAGGAGGTTTGTTTGTACGACGGACCGATTGTGCTGGATGGCTGCGAACCTGATGGTGGAATTTATTCAGGAACCGGAGTTACATGTAATACCTTCTTCCCCGAAATTGCCGGTGCTGGCTTGCACGAGATCCATTATCATTATATTCATCCGGCAACGGGTTGCACCAATGATGCATCCTTCACCATCCGCGTATTGCCTGCACAGATCGTCAGTCTGCCCTATGGCTGGACGGGAATTTCGAGTTACATGATCACGAAAAACACGGAGATCACCGAGATTTTCGCCGGCATCAGCGACCACCTGATCATCCTGTACAACCTGACCGGTACCATCTGGTATCCGGGTGGGAACATTTACCCGCAATCGCCATGGGATATGTATTCGGGCTATATCCTGAAATCCGGCCAGGGAGTCAACATGAACTTCTGCGGCGACTACCTGCAAAACCTCACCGTGCAGCTTTTGCCGGGCTGGAACCTCGTGCCGATGTTGAGTAAAAACCCGGTTTCGAGCGAGTTTCTGTTTGGTTTCAACGAGCACATCAAAATCGTGAAAGAAGTTGCAGGCTGGAAACTGCTCTGGAAAGAAATGGGAATCAACACGCTGGGATTTGTGGTTCCGGGTGAGGCTTACTATGTATATAGCACCGGAGCTACCTCGGTTACATTCCCTTATTATGCCAAAGAGGAACCGATGGAAATCAAGCCTGATGCTATTTACAGCTCGCCGTTTGAGCCGGTGGAGATGACGCCGGTTTCGCATTTGGTGGCGCTTCCGTGTTTGATGGCAAATCTTTTTGAAGAAGGGGATATTATCGCTGCTTTCGGGGAATCGGGCATCTGCGCAGGACAAATCAGGATGGATAAAGAGAACACCGCCCTGACCCTGTTTGGTGATGATCAATATACCTGGGAGCAGGATGGAATGCAGGCTGATGAAAATGTGTACTACCGTATGTTCCGTTCTTCCGATGGAAGCTATTTTGACCTGGAATTTGAATTTGACCAAAACTGGCAAAACGGCAATCATTTCCAGCCGGAAGGGATTTCGGTGGTGAAAGGGGTTACGCTCAGTCCGTCAGGATTGCCTGATGTTTCTCAGCATGCTGTTAAACTCTATCCAAACCCAACAACCGGAGTAGTTCTGGTAACAGGAATTGAAGGAGATTTCCAGATTGAAGTTTTCAATGTGGTTCAGGAACAAATTCTTACGTTGAATTTATCCGGTGAAAGCCAGTTCGATCTTTCAGCTTTGCCGAAAGGAGTTTACATGGTGAAGATCATTGGTGACGGGATGATCTTCACAAGAAAGATTGTTTTGCAATAAAAAGCAGTCAAGTCATACCCACCCCCTGTCCGGAAACTCCGGTTCAGGGGGTGGTTTTTTTTCTTTTGGGTTTATTGCGAAGCCAGCCCTGAGGAACGAAGGCTTGCCCGACTATGACAGCGGAATAGGCGGGGATGGCATCCCTGATTTTTTAAAAAAAAGAGGAGTTCTATTTTCAGGGCTGGCTTCCCTAAATTGTAACAAACATTGCAACCTCGAAGAGGTTGTAGTGCTGTAGCTAAGAATAAAAACAGTGAAAAATTCTTCAACCTCGTAGAGGTTGGATTATATCCGTGATTTTGTGAAAATAGTCCAACCTCTGCGAGGTTGATGATGGCGAATGCGGACATTGTTTTTGCTACAATAGTCCAACCTCTTCGAGGTTGCAAACGGCTGATTGGTTTGTCTGGTGCAACCCTGAAAGGGTTGGATTACTGTAGGTTAAGGCAACTAAGAGAACTATTTCATCAACCTCGTTGAGGTTGGATTACATCAATGGTTTGGTAAAAATAGTCCAACCTCTTCGAGGTTGATGATGGCGAATGCGGACATTGTTTTTTCTACAATAGTCCAACCTCTTCGAGGTTGTGGATGGCAACCCTAAATCCTGAAGGGATGCTTCTTAAAGCTGATGGTTTTTCTTTCCAGGGCTGCCATCCCCTGCGGGGCTGGCTTCTCTGCGCGGGCTCGCCCCTTCAGGGGCTGGGGGCGTGTGAGGCAGGGGGCGTGTTGGCTTCCCTCAGCAGTGTCAGCCCATCCTCTGCCTCACCGCTTCATAAATCATCACTGCTGCAGCAACGGAAACGTTGAGCGACGGAGTACGCCCGGTGATGGGTATTTTGACGGAGTGATCAGCTTTTTTTAGGTATGCGGGAGATATGCCGTCTTCTTCCGACCCGAGCATAATGACTGTGGGGATAGATAGGTCAGTGGCAGTGTGGAATTGTTGGGCTTTTTCGGTGGCTGCAACCAGTTGAAGTCCGCTGGCTTTGAGATGATCCAGTGTGCGGCTCAGGTTTTTTACTTTGGCTATTGGGATGAAGTTGAGGGCGCCTGCTGAAGTTTTCATGGCATCGGCGTTCAACTGCGCTGAACCCTGGGCTGGAATAACAATGGCATGTACACCGGCACATTCTGCTGTGCGGGCGATAGCGCCGAAATTTCGTACATCAGTGATCCGGTCGAGTACCAGGATCAAAGGCGACTGGCCGCGCTCAAATACCATTTGAATAATTTCTTCCACCGGCTGGAAGGCGATCAACGAAGTAAACGCAACCACCCCCTGGTGATTCTTTCGGGTCAAACGGTTTAGTTTTTCAAGGGGAACACGCTGGAAAGGAATTTCTGCTTCCTTCAAAAGCCTGAAAAGTTCAGCAGTCTGTTCTCCTCTCAGTCCTGTTTGAACAAATACTTTGTCAAATTCTTTACCCGCTTTGATGCTTTCGATCATCGGGCGGATGCCATAAATCAACTGGTCGGTTTCAATCATGTTCTAATTGGATTTTTAAGAAGCCATGAAAATCTACCGGCATTGAGTGTCGGCAGATTATTACTGTAAAAGAAATACGGACTTTCATTAATCAAGTTTAAGTACAGCGAGGAAAGCCGATTGGGGCACTTCTACGTTGCCAACCTGGCGCATACGTTTTTTACCTTTTTTCTGTTTTTCGAGCAGCTTGCGTTTACGTGTAATATCACCGCCATAACACTTGGCAGTAACATCCTTGCGCAATGCTTTAACCGTTTCACGCGAAATAATTTTTGCTCCGACAGCAGCCTGGATGGCAACATCGTATTGTTGGCGTGGAATCAGTTCCTTTAATTTTTCGCACATCCTTCGCCCAAAGTTGTAAGCATTATCCTGGTGGATGAGGGTTGAGAGGGCATCCACGCGCTCTCCGTTGAGCAGAATATCGAGGCGAACGAGCTTGGCTGCTTTATAGCCCGAAATATGATAATCGAAAGAGGCGTAACCCCGCGAAATACTTTTGAGCTTGTCGTAAAAGTCGAACACGATCTCTGCTAGGGGCAATTCAAAAGTGACTTCCACCCGGTCGCTGGTAAGATAAACCTGGTTCTTGAGCATCCCCCTTTTATTGATACACAGGTTCATCACAGCGCCAACGTATTCAGACTTTGAAATGATCTGGGCAATGATGTAGGGTTCCTCAATAAAATCAAGGTAATTGGCTTCGGGAAGCCCGGACGGGTTATGCACCTCAATCAATTCGCCTTTGCGCGTGTAAGCTTTGTAAGAAACGTTGGGTACTGTCGTGATGACATCCATGTCAAATTCCCGGTCGAGACGTTCCTGGATGATTTCCATGTGAAGCAATCCGAGAAAGCCGCATCTGAACCCGAATCCAAGGGCGGCTGAGGATTCAGGCTCGAAGGTGAGCGAAGCATCGTTGAGCTGCAACCGCTCGATAGAAGCGCGCAGCTCTTCATAATCGTCTGCATCAATGGGATAAATCCCTGCAAATACCATTGGTTTCACGTTTTCAAAACCGGCAATGGCTTTGCCGCTTGGATTGTCAATATGAGTTATCGTATCGCCGACTTTCACCTCAGCTGATACTTTTATCCCTGAAATAATATATCCAACATCACCACAACTGAGGGTTTTGTGTGGTTGCAGGCCAAGCCGCAGTACACCGATCTCGTCAGCATCATATTCTTTGCCGGTGGCCATAAATTTTACAAAATCACCTTGATTAATAGTGCCATTGAATATCCGGAAGTAAGCAATAATTCCGCGATAACTGTTAAACACCGAATCGAAAATAAGCGCCTGAAGTGGTGCATCCGGATCGCCTGATGGAGCAGGAATCCGTTTAATGATGGCTTCAAGGATCAAATCCACGCCATAACCGGTTTTCCCACTTGCTTCAATGATGTCATCCCTGTCACAGCCAAGCAGTTCAACGATCTGGTCTTTCACATCCTCGATCATGGCGTTTTCGAGGTCAACTTTATTGAGAACGGGGATCACCTCGAGATTGTGCTCGAGGGCAAGGTAAAGGTTTGAAATGGTTTGTGCCTGAATGCCCTGGCTGGCATCAACAATAAGCAAAGCCCCTTCGCAGGCCGCAATAGAACGCGAAACCTCGTAAGAAAAATCAACGTGCCCGGGGGTGTCAATCAGGTTGAGAACGTATTCGGTACCCTCTTCAATGTAAATCATCTGAATAGCATGGCTCTTGATAGTGATACCGCGTTCGCGTTCCAGGTCCATGCTGTCAAGCACCTGGTCTTTCTTTTCACGGTCAGAAAGGGTATGGGTAAGGTCGAGCAGCCGGTCGGCTAAAGTACTCTTACCGTGGTCAATATGGGCAATTATGCAGAAATTTCTGATGTTTTTCATGGCCTGCAAAATTAGAAAAAATGCGTTACGAAATATGGATGTTGGGTAGGGTAAGGTAGAATTATTTGTTAAGGTAAAGGTACGGAGAAATCAGGTGCAATTTATTCGAAGCAGTTGATTACCAATAAACCTATCCCCTCAGGCTAATTTGCTGAAGTTTATCATAATCAATGATTTCGATTAGCTTCCCTGTAGTTGTTATGAGTCCTTCGTCCCTGAACTTCTTTAGTATTCGAACTACACTTTCCTGTGTCATTCCGGAAAGTTCAGCAATTTCCTTCCTCGACAGTTCAAGCTCAAAGGCATTTTTACCAAAAACATTGTCTGAAAGACATAATAAAATATCAGCAAGCCTGCCATAGGACTGCTTTTGAGTTAAACAGAAAAATCTTCCGTAAATCTGAATCGCATTGGCGCTCTGAATATTGAACACTTCGGTTGCAAATTCGGCATTTGTCCGTAATATTTGCCTGAATACATTGATATCAATCAATTTTACACTGCAGTCAACATAAGCTTGAGTGGAGTACTGAAATACATTGCTACCCTCCATGGCCGATGTCAGCGCAACAAACTTGCTTCCGGAAATGATTTTTAGCACAAGGTTGCTCCCGCACCCCTCAATGTAGGCCTTGATCAATCCATGATTTAAAAAAATTACATGAGGCGCCAGTGAACCTTGTTTGCAGATGATCTCTCCTTTTTTATACGTTAGCTCTACCTCGTTACTTTCAATTAACTCCATCTCTGCAGGCGACAGTTTTTCGAAGCAGGAGCATCCTTGTCTGAATATCGTACAACTGTTATTAAACATTATTTCTGCCATAATCAGCAATCAAAATTTTATGAATTTCCTTAGTGATCAGGGGACTTTTAACCCTGAAATGGCTTCAAAAATTCAAGGGCTAAATTACTATAAAAATAAAAATACGGGATAAATGAGACAAAAAATAGCAGAAGCATCAACAAATCAGTTGATTTAAATCAATTGATAATTTATAGCAAATCAAAAACTTATATGGTGAAAGTGCAACTCATAAATCGTCTCCGGTTTGAATTATCATAGCACTTTTGCATTGTTAATTAAATAACAATAAAAATTATTTCAAATGGAAACAAAAATTGATCAAACGCTTGATTGTAAAGGGCTTAGCTGTCCAATGCCAATGATGAAGTTAGCCAAGGCAATGAAAGATTTGAAGCCAGGACAGGTACTGGAGATGCTCGGAACTGACCCCGGAACCAAATCTGACCTGCCAAAATGGTGCGAAAAATCAGGGAATGAGATGTTGAACGAGGAGATGCTTGACGGAGGCGTCTTCAGGTATTTAATTAAAAAGAATTAGGAGGTTAAAATGTCTGACAAATCGAAAGAACCAGGCATTTTTGGTCAACTGTTTGGCACCTTCTTTTCGAAGCACTGGCCGGTATGGGTTGGCGGAATTACACTTGGCTTACTCAATATCCTGCTTTTTGCCATTCATAGTCCGTGGGGTGCAAGCGGGGGTATCAACAACTGGGGAGAGAATGTATATAAGGTGATGGGGTTCTCATTTTATTCCTCGGCAACATCAACAGGCGCCAGTTTGTTTGGCATGTTATGCATTATGTTGGTTCTCGGCTCTTTTATGGGCGCACTCTTTTCCAAAGAATTTGCCCTGCGTGTTCCTCCAAAAGGCGAAATCGTTAAAGGTCTGATAGGGGGAGCCCTGATGGCTTTTGGCGCAACCATTGGTCTTGGTTGTACGATCGGTTCATTTTTCAGTGGAGTACCTGCATTGTCCGGTGGCGCTTTGATTTTCACACTTGGACTGTTTGTTGGCGTCATCCTGGCACTGAAATATCTGATGTGGGAAATGGAAAATTATCCACAGTTCAGTTCCGGCAAGAGCTACACATGGTTGGCTGCCAATCCCGGAAAAGGCCAATGGCAGGTTTATTTCGGGTGGATATTATTTGCAGTTGTGCTTGTGCTGGCCTGGTGGTATTCACCATTTAACCCGACGATGACCTGGTTTATCCTCATTGGCTTGTTCATGGGTATGATTTGCCAGCGATCAAGGTTCTGCATTGTGAAGGCATTCAGAGATCCGTTTATGACCGGCGAGTCTGATGGCTCAACTGGTGTAATGGCCGGGTTGATTGTCACGCTTTTTGGTTTCACAGCCATCAAATATTTTGGTATCAGCATCGGCGATACTGCGCTTCGTACACGTGAAATGGCATGGGTATTCCCGCATTTCTGGGGTCGCGCTCTTTTGGGTGGCCTGGTCTTCGGACTTGGGATGACTATTGCCGGAGGTTGCGCCGTTGGCACACTCTGGAGGGTTGGAGAGGGGCAGGTCAAATTGTGGTTCGCTGCTGTTGGTTTCATCCTCATTTCCCCATTGTCAAACCGCTTTGTTGTGCCTGCGGTAAACGATCTATTTCCGCAAGACCTCCGCTTTAGGTCATTTTTACCTGATTATATTGGCTATCCCGGCGCTGTTGTGCTGGTTGTCGCTTTTGTGCTTCTCTGGTACTGGTTCGTGAAATGGAATGAGAAAACCGGAAGATTTACTGCTTACTAAAAAATTGAATAAGCAATGAAAAGAGAAATTTTAAAAACTTTTACGCTTCTGCTGGTTGTTGCAATGACCTCCTGCAGCGCAATCTACGAAGATGGACAAGAACTCGCCAGTGGAATCCAACAAGATATCACAGGGATTACTGTGGATGAGTTAAATGCCAAGATCGAAAATGGGGAAGACTTTTTGTTGATCGATGTCAGGCAAAAAGATGAGTTCACTAATTCAGCAATAACTGGCGCTTTGAACATTCCCAGAGGGACTCTGGAATTCACTATCCGAAACGATGAGTTCTGGGAAGAAGAGTTTCTCTATACCCCCGAAAATGATCAGGAAATTATTGTTTACTGCAAACTTGGGCACCGAGGCGCATTAGCAGCACTTGCTCTTCAGCAGATTGGATTCACCAATGTGAAATATCTTCAGGGAGGTATCCTTGCTTGGGATCCGAATATTGAAAAAAATGCACCTAAAAAGTCCAGTGGTGGCGGGTGCGGAGATTAACAATCATTAAAATAATATCAACAAGAGTTCAATTAGTAATTCATTCATTAAACAACAATTTAATTTTATCACAATGAAAAAAGTAACAGCTTATTTATTCGCATTAATGCTGGTTTCAGCATTTGTATTCACAGGTTGTAAGGACGATGATGATACACAACCATTTGACGCACAAAAAGAAATGGCCGATTACATGGTTGCCCAAAACCTCGATTTAAACAAAATGCTTGATGGTTTTGTAATGGTAGCTCCCGACAATGGAGATGTTAGTGCTAAACATGTTATTGACATCCGTTCGGCAGAAGATTTTGCCTTAGGGCATATTGCTGGCGCTGTTAACGTGACTTTAGCCAACATTTTGACTGAAGCTGCCAATGCTACAAAACCTATTCTGGTTGTTTGTTACACCGGTCAAACTGCCACCTATGCAGTGACACTATTGCGCTTGTCGGGCTATAGTGATGCAGCAGCGTTAAAATGGGGTATGAGCGGATGGAATCCTGTTTTTGCCAATAGTCCAAAAGGTTGGAATGGAAAAACCGGCGACATAGCCATGGGACATGCCAACTGGACAACTGATGTAGCTCCTGCGAATATCACCTACGACAGCCCTACTTTTACATCAACAACCACTGACCCTTCAGATATTTTGAAGAGCAGAGTATCCACCGTTGTTGCCGAAGGTTTCAAAACAGTAACAGCTGATGATGTACTGGCAAATCCCGGAACCTTTTTTATTAATAACTACTTCTCGGAAGCTGATTATTTGGGATTTGGCCACATTGCCGGTGCAAAAAGGATCAATCCGATGTTGTTGGGCGAAGGTCAGATCAACTACAATGATGCTTCGATGAAAGTGGTAACTTACTGCTATACCGGACAAACATCTGCAGCAATTACCTCATACCTGAGAGTACTTGGATACGATGCCTACAGTATGGTATTCGGAATGAACAAACTTTACCATAGCAATGGCGCCTGGACTGCAAACAAATGGTCGGAAAGCGTTCCGAAAGAACTTCCATACGTAACCAATTAATAATTGATCTGCAATGAGAAAATTAGCAATTTCAATAATTACCATCCTGATGCTTGGCAATGTTTACGTTGCCAAAGCTCAGGGTTGTGGCGATGCTCCGTCTGACGAAGGTGTGCAGGTGTTTGGTTTTTTACAGGCACAATATGAGCAGCAGTTTCAGGATGAGACGAAAAGCACCTTTTCATTTGAACGCGCACGCATCGGAGTTCAGGGTATGATCCCTTACGATTTTACCTACTATGTGGTTGTTGAATACAGCCCTTACATTTCTCCCAATCCTTACCTTCTCGATGCCTATGTGGGTTACACACGATACAAATGGATAAAGGCTTCCGTAGGGTCATTCAAAACACCTATGGGACTGGAGGCCAGTATGCCATGTAATGGTTTGATCACGGTTTACCGTTCAACTGCAACTATGCAAATGGTGGCGCCATTCCGCGATTTAGGTTTGGTTTTTATGGGTGGCGATGCCAAAACCAAATTTCAATATTCACTGGCCATCATGAACGGTAGCGGATTAAAGGTGGAAGATAACAACAAAAAGAAGGACATTGTAACGAGAGTTCTTTACAGGCCTTGGGAATTCCTGCAGGTTGGAGGTAATTTCAGGTATGGATATCCCTCCTACAATAACAATGAGGATAGCCGGACAACTTATGGTATTGAGCTGAAAGCAAATCACAAAAACTGGACTTTGTTGGGTGAATACCTGGCAGATGAGGGAGACTATAACCGTGATCTTGGCGGTGGTTGCAGTGGCGAACTACTTGCACTTGGCGAAGAGAGAAGTGGGGGTTGGGCAGCATTGGCCTATAAAACCAAATGGGAAATAGAACCTGTAATTAAGTATGATTTCTTTGATTCAGGAAATGCTGCAGAATACAAGGAATCCAACATTACATTTGGAGTAAATTATTTCCCGAATGATTGGGTAAGATTGCAGGCCAACTACATCTATCGCACTGAGGAACCCACCGAATTAATGAACGATGCTTTTGTAATTCAAATTCAGGCTAAATTTTAAACACAAAGAAAATAGTTATGAGATATTTAAACAGATTAGCAGGAATGTTCCTGCTGGTGATAATGGCAACCGGCGCCTATGCTCAGTTTGATATTATTTCGGCAAAAGACGCCATCAAGCTGGTTGACGATCCCAATGTGATCATCATCTCCACCCGCAAGGCTGAAGATTATGCAAAAGTGCACATTCAGAATGCGATCAATGTGGAAATGAAATCCCTGTATGTTGAAGGTCCAATAGAAGGCCTGCTGAAAAGCCCCGCCGAGATGGCTAAGATTTTCGGCGAAAAAGGAGTTGATCCATCCAAAACCATCATCATTTACGATAATGGAAAATACGTTTATGCCACATACATGTACTGGATCCTTGAGTACCTCGGATATCCGAATGTAAAAGTGCTCGACGGCCACATGACCAGCTGGCGCGCTGCCCGTGGTCCGGTGACTAAAACACCTTTTACCAAACCTGCATTAACAGTGACTCCAAAATTAAAATCGGAATTATTTTGTGATTACAATTACGTGAAGGGAAAGTTGAATAACTCAGGAACCATGATTGTGGATGTTTCTGCTCCGAAAGAGTATGATGCAGGGCATATCCCGGGAGCTATCAGTATGGAAAATAAGCTCTTTTTTAATGAAGAAGCTTCTACTTTGAATTCAAAGGAAGCAATTGAAAAAGTGTTGGCAGATCACAAAATTGATAAAAACAAAGAGATCATTCTTTATTGTGCCTCAAGTGCCCGCACCGGCACTGTTTACCTGGCCATGAAGGCTTTAGGTTACAAGAATATGAAGATTTACGAGGGTGGTTACAACGAGTACAAAACCAAATAAGCAGTAAATCATAATCATGGTAATCATGAAAAAACTGAAATATTTATCGCTGCTGCTGATGTTTCCTCTGCTATTAAGCAACTGCACCCATGTGGACACCCAGGTTTATGCTTCGGTTGACGAGCTGGTAGCTGAACACAAAGCTGATGTTAATTATGCAACAGTACAACAACTCGACGAACTTTTGATCTCTGGGACGCCCGGAGTAAAAGTAGTGGATGTACGCGAACCTGAAGAGTTTGCAGCAGGTCATATCCCTGGCGCCATCAATGTTCCGAGGGGTTTGCTCGAATTTTCGAGTCAGCTTACCAACCGTAGAGAAAAACTCTATGTTTACAGCAACCAGCAGAACCGGTCAACATTAGCCGCTAGTAATCTCGAATTACTAAAGTTTGGGCATGTAACTGTGCTCGATGGCGGAATGGATGCATGGGCATTGGCATTTCCTGAAAAAATTGAAGAAGGCAGTGGAACAGCTTCGGCTGCAACCCCGGCCAAAAAAGCCTCATCCGGCGGATGTGGTGATTAAACATTTAATATAAAATTTTAAAAAGATCGAATTATGGCAAAAATGGTAATCGGATTGTTCTCAGGCGGCTATGACAAGCTCACTTTTGCAGGTGTTTTGCTTAGCGGCGCCGCTGCCGACGATATGGATGTGGAGGTTTATGTGCACCTGAAAGCCGCCCAGTGGTTTGTGAAAGGAAATGAAGAAGGCAAATTGTACCTGAGCGAAGACAATGAAAAACTGGATTCCTGCATGCAAAAGCTGAAGGAAGCCGGAAGCCCGACCTGGTTTGAATACTTCGAAATGGCCAGGGAAATGACCAATGTCAAAGTATACGTGTGCAGCCTTGCAGGAAGGATATGGGGTGGAACCAAAATGGATAATTTCATTGATATGGTTGACGGAATCATTGGGATTGGCGAATACATTGATGCTGCAAAGAGTGCAGACGTTCATTTTTTACTTTAAACAACTTTTTTTATCACCAATAAATAACAGGAGATTTAACAATGACAAACGAAGAATTGAAAGCATTAGATATTGCGAAAAGCGTTGACGCAAGAGGCACTGCATGTCCCGGACCGCTGTTGGCAGCTAAAAAAGCCATCGGCGAAATTGAAGAAGGGGAAATTATGGAAGTGCTTTCGGCTGACGAAGGGACAAAAAGAGATATCCCCAAGTGGGCCGAGAAAAAAGGCTATGACTACCTGGGCGATATGGAAGAGGACGGATACTTCAGGCTTTATCTCAGGAAAAACTAATTGATCATGTCAGAGACCGCTAAGAAGACTTCAGCGAAAGTCCTGGTATTCTCTACCGAGAAGATTTCAGACCCCGCCATTGATTTGGCGGGGCTTCTTAAATTGCATTACCCCCCAACGGTATATGTAATCACAGTGCCTTGCTCCAGCTCAGTCAAGCCCAAGTGGATCATGCACGCCTTTGAAAAAGGTTACGACGGTGTTTTTATTGCCGCCGATGGCAGTGACTGTCCGTTTAGCGAAACATGTACCGAAAAAACGTCGGACATCATCGCTCAGACCCACATCCTCATGAAAGAAAAAGGAATGAATCCTGCCAAACTCAAGATGGCCGCTATTTGCTCGGTTTGCGCAGAACCCTTCGTTAAGCACATGAACAATTTTGTAGAAGAGCTTTCGAGGAACTAAATATTTTAAATCAACCTTTGAAAATGAATCAAATGCCAGATACTACCGAAACAACAAATCGATTTGATGCGCTTGTTATCGGCGGAGGTATTGCCGGTGCAGAGGCTGCGCTGAATCTTGCCAATATGGGCTTCAGTGTGGTGATTGTGGAAAAAGACCTCTCTCTGGGTGGAAAAATGATCCACCTCAGCAAAGTATTTCCGACTCTCGATTGTTCTGCCTGTATTACTACGCCAAAGATCTCGGAAACAGCAAGACATCCTAACATCAAAATATTTACTTACAGCGAGGTTCACGACATTAAAAAGCTGGGAGAAAATCGGTTCACGGCCCAAATTCACAAGAAACCCCGCTATGTAAAAGAGGACGAATGTACCGGTTGCGAGGCCTGCGAAAAGGTGTGCCCGGTGATCGTTGAAGACCAGTTTCAGTTTGACCTGGTTGGCCGTAAAGTCGCTTATATTCCTTTCAGCATTGCCAATCCGCGCGTGGCTGCCATTGACATCGAGAATTGCATCCTTTGCGGCGCCTGCGAAAAAGCCTGTTTGGCCGAAGCCATTGACTTCACGCAGGAAATGGAAATTATCCCGATCGAGATCAAAGCAGTTGTAGTAGCTACAGGGTATCATCTGATTGACCCGGTAAAGTTGCCAAACTATGGCTATTCAAAATTTAAAAACGTGGTGACAGCCATGCAGATGGAACGTCAGCTCGTTCCCACCCGTCCTTTTAATACAGTACTCAGGCCAAAAGATGGTAAAATGCCCGAAAACATTGCTTACGTGCTTTGTGCCGGATCGCGCGATGAAACTGTTGGAAACCCCATCTGTTCTCAAATTTGCTGCATGTATTCCATCAAACAGGCACAATTGATTATGGGAGCGCTACCAATGGCCGACGTCACCATTTATTACCTGCATATCCGCGCATTTGGCAAAGGATTTAATGAATTTTATCTACAGGCAAAAAGCATGGGTGTGGATTTCGTTAAAGGAAAAGTTGCCAAGATCACCGAAAAGGAAAACGGGAACCTGATTGTCCGCTATGAAGACGTTTATAAAGGAAAAGTAAAAGAAACCGAACATGATCTTGTAGTGCTTGCCAATGGCATTCTGGCCAATGATGGCATATCCGAAATGTTCGACGGAGTAAAACTGGAGACCGATCCTTTCCACTATGTTAAGCAGATTGATGAGTTGGCCAATCCCACCCGCACCAGCATTCCCGGCGTATTTGTTGCCGGCGCCGCTTCAGGACCGATGGATATTCCTGACTCAATTCTTTCGGCAGGCGCCGCATCATCCGAAACAGCAAGCTACATAAGGAGGTTGTCATGAAACAAAAAATAGGAGTTTATATCTGTCATTGCGGCGCCAACATCGCCGATCATATTGATGTTGAAAAGGTTAAAGCTAGTGTTGAAACCTACCCGGGGGTTTTCCTTGCCCGCACAACCATGTTTGCCTGTTCCGACTCGGCACAAAAAGAAATTGAAGAAGACATCAGATCCAATCAGCTCGATGCCATTGTTGTTGCTTCCTGCTCGCCCAAGTTGCACCTGCAAACTTTCCGGAATGTGGCCATGCGCGGCGGTTTGAATCAGTACAATTACGTACAGGTGAATATCCGTGAACAGGGATCGTGGGCGCACAGCGACAAACCTGCCGATGCTACAACCAAAGCCATTCAACTGGTCAAAGCAGGCATTGCACGGGTTGCCGAATCAAAAGAGCTGGAGATGCTCAGGATAAATGCTGCCAACAAAGTTGCAGTGATTGGCGCCGGCGTTGCCGGACTCAGGGCTGCCGTTGAGCTGGCTGACATGGGAACTGAGGTTTTTCTCATCGAAAAAGAGCACTTTATTGGAGGGCGTGTTTCGCAATGGGGCAAACTGTTCACTTCGGATCAAACCGGCGAAATGATCGTGAAAAACTTGTATAAGGATGTGATTAAGCATCCTAAAGTGAAACTCTACACCGGAACCCAGGTAGCTGCAAAGTCGGGTAGCGTGGGTAACTACAATCTCGAATTGAAGATCACCCCCCGCTTCATTACCGAAGCCTGCATTCCCAATGCTTTTGATAAAGCCATCGAAGTTTGCCCGGTAGAAGTTGACGATGAATTCAATTTTGGCATGAATAAGCGCAAAGCTATTTATAAAAATTATGCTTCCGAATTTCCCCACCTGCCGGCCATTGACATCGAAAATTGCACCAAATGCGGAAAATGCGTTGAAGTATGCAGTAACATTGATCTTGATCAGGAAGTAAGAACCGAAACCATCAATGTGGGTTCGATCCTGATTAGCACCGGATTTGATCCTTATGAGCCTGCCGAAGGTGAATATGGATATAAAACCATTGACAATGTGATCACGCTTCAGCAATTCTTGCGGTTGATCGAGCTGAGCGGCAGTAAGTTGACTTATAAGGGAAAAGAGATCAAAACTGTTGGATACATCTATTGTGTGGGAAGTATGCAGATCAAGGGCGATAAAAAATATTGTTCCCGTTATTGCTGCACTTCGGCCATTCATACGGCCAATGAGGTTTACGACAAATACAAGGTAAAATCCTATCATCTCAACAGAGGAATCCGTACCTATGGCAAACAGGAATTGCTTTACACCCAATCATCCCTCAACGGTGATGTTTACGTAGAATTTGACCCTAAAAAGGAACCCGTCATTATCAAGAACGGAAAAGGAGCCGTCATCAATGTGATTGACCTGCTGACCGCAAAGGAAGAGTTGGAAATTCCGGTTGATCTGGTAGTATTGGTGACCGGGATGGTTCCACGCAAGGGAAATACGATTGGCGACATTCTGAAAGTTCCGATTGGCCGGGATAAATTTTTCAATGAAATTCACCCAAAACTGCGCCCGGTAGAGACTGTGATTGACGGTGTTCAGATTGCAGGCGCCAGCCAGTCGCCCAAAAATATCTCCGAATCGCTCAAATCATCGCTTGCGGCTGCATCCAAAGCAGCTTCACTGGTGAGTAAAGGGGAAATAGAACTTGAACCTACGCTTGCAAAAATTCATAAGAACATTTGTGAATGGTGTGGAAAGTGCGCTGCGATTTGTCCGTTTGGCGCCATCACCAAAACAACGATCGAAGGCAGGGAGGTAGCCCAGGTGAATGTGGCCAACTGTAAAGGCTGTGGAATGTGTCTGCCGGTATGTCCTGTGGATGCGATTGACCTGATTGGTTACACCAACCGCGAAATCGAAAGTATGATTGATGCATTGATTGATTAAAACTTTACCCGAAAAAGAAATGTCGAAAACGATCAATATTATAAAAGAAAAGCGGCAGGTTACCGAAATGGCCAAACAGCGCCGTAAAACTTATGCCGACATCCGTAAACAACTGCTCCAGGCTCTGGAGGAGGAAGGTAAAACCATCCCCGAACTTGCCACTTCAACAGGCTTACCTATCGAGGATGTTACCTATTACCTGATGACTATGCGCAAGTTTGGTGACGTGGTCACCGGTTCGGTGGACGATGATGATGCATATTTTTATTATGAACTGAAAAAAAAGTAGTCGAACATGGCAAAAGTAAATCCTGACTTTTTACCTGAACTGAAAAAATATGGCGGTGTTGACTTTAGCGCCTGTTACAACTGTGGAAACTGCACTGCCATTTGCGACCTATCAACCCCCGAAGATTCTTTCCCGCGGATGATGGTTCGTGCAAGTGTTGTAGGTCTTGAAGACAAGATCACCAGCTCGCTCGATCCCTGGCTGTGCTATTACTGCGGCGACTGCAGCACGCACTGCCCGCGCGGAGCCAATCCGGGAGAACTCATGATGGCATTGCGCCGGTGGCTCACTGCAAAATATGACTGGACAGGCCTTTCCGGACTGCTCTACAAGTACCTGCCGGCTACTATTCTGGCCTTTATTGCCACCGCACTGGCAGTAATCGGATTAGCTGCAGCTTACAATTTCGAGATCGAACCCATCATGCACTTTGGACATCAGTTTGAGTTCTTTGCTATTCTTGCGGTATTTATGGTTATACTCGTTCCAAACCTTATCCGGATGTGGTATTTCCTCATTCTGAAACCAAAAAGAAAAGTCTCATTTTCGACTTATCTGAAAAGTTTTGGAGAACTTTTCGTACACATGTTTACACAGAAACGTACGCTCGGCTGTGACGACAGCAAAACACGCTGGCTTGAACACCTGATTCTCGTATTCGGCTACCTGACGTTGCTATTTACCACAGTTATCCTCGATTGGTTCCACGCTGAAAATATCCTGATTATCGCTCTGGGTTACCTCGTAAGTGCGGTCGTTTTTGTTGTAACTTTCCTTTTTGTTAGAGGTCGAGCCTCCAGGAGCAATGAGAACAACAAGTTTTCGCAGCCTTCCGACTGGCTTTTCGTGATCTGGCTCTTTCTGCTTGGCTTTACCGCATTTTGTGTTCGGCTCTTTGTTGACCTCAACCTGATCGAAACCAACATTTGGCTGTACCTCGTACACATGATTGTTCTTGTGCAATGGGCTGTCTTGATTGTCCCTTTTGGCAAATGGACGCACTTCCTTTATCGCTCCTTCGCCATGTACTTCGAAAAGGTGTTACAAACCGAGAAAGCGTTGGAAAAGAAATAATCTGACCTGCAAGTGGTCAGTGTTCTCTCTAATAGTAGTTTGATTGATGAAGTGAAAAAAAGCTCCGGGTTTCGGGGCTTTTTTAATTTTTAAAGCAAATTTGTTTTTTTTCATTTATTTGCATTCTAATCATAAATGACAACCATGAAGATTAAATATTGGACTTCTTTCGGTGCTTTCTTATTTATTTTCGCTACTTCTTTCGCCCAATCCTCCTACTTTCCCCCTGAATTTGAAAAGCAGGAAGGGCTTGTGCTCACCTGGGATTACAATACGCAGCGCGACCCGGTAACCGCAGCGGTTGCCAAAGCAGTGCAACCCTCAGCCAAAGTGTGGATAATTTACTACCCTGGCCAGGCACCGGTGGATACCGCGGAAATTCGCGATTTCCTGCGCGATCACGGGGTCCCGGATGAAAATGTTTATCTGATCCCCGGATGGACTGAAACGTTGTGGATCAGGGATTACGGTCCATTTACAGGATATGATCTGCAAAATCTGCCCCCATCGCGTTACTTCATTGATGCCGGGTACTCTGCTTACAACCGGCCAAAAGATGATTCCATCCCATCGCAACTCGGAAACCTTTGGGGAATTCCGGTGGTTGACCTGCCTTTGCAGTTTGAAGGCGGGAATGTCCTGTTTGATGGAACCGGAAGAGGGTGGGGGAGTACCAGGATTTTCGAGCAAAATTCCAATTTTAGCCAAACGCAGGTGAAGTCCTTGCTTGAGGATCATTTCGGCCTCGAGGATTTCATGTTTCTGCAAAAGCTGACCCAGAGCGGCGGCGGCCAGTGGGCGCACGTGGATATGTACATGAAAATCCTTGACAGCGAAACCATCATGATTTCGCAATATCCTGATTTTGTCCCCGATTATTTCCTGATCGAGTCGTTTGCCCTGACGTTGGGTAATATGACCAATTTTGACGGCACTCCCTACCGGATCGTCCGAATTCCGGCGCCACCAAAAGCCAACGGAACCTGGCCAACCACGCAAAACGACGAAATGCGCACTTACACCAACTCGATCATTAACAACGACGTGATTGTTGTCCCTTCCTATAATCTGCCTGAATACGATAGTGTAGCCAAACAAATTTACCAGGAAAATATGCCGGGATACCGCATCGAGATGGTGGATGCCACCGTGCTTACGCCACTTTACGGCGCCCTGCACTGCATCACCAAAGAGGTGACCAAACCGGAATACTTGCGGATCAGACATCAGAAGATCACCGGAATGTTGACCTACACCAATCCCTACATGGTGATTGACGCCCGGATCGATTGCAACCTGGTGGCCGATTCATCCTTCGTTTACTACAAATTCAACTCCTCAGAAACCTTTAACCGCGTTCCAATGTCGCCGGGCTGCCCCTATTATGTGGGGGTGATCAATGGCATTCAGCCGACCGACACAGTGCATTATTACATCTACACCGCCCGTAATGGAGATGAGGTTGTCCTTCCTCCTCCGGCGCCAAATGGTTATTATTCATTCTGGTTCGACCAATCAATTGATGTGAACGAAATTTCAGCTATTCCTTTTACGCTATCCTTTTATCCAAATCCATCAAACGGAAATTTCACGATAGTTAACCCGGATGCAGCCAATCCGGGCATTATGACGATTCTTGATATGTTTGGAAAAACCATTATGCAACATATGGTTGAGCCGGGTGTAAATGTGCTGAAATTAACCCATGCTCTGCCATCAGGACTCTATATGATTAAACTTCAAATTTTGGGAATGCCTGCAATCACTGGTAAATTGGTAGTTGAAAAATGATGAAATAATACATGGATAAATATCGGGGAAAATACAGGATTTCATCAACACGCCTGCAAAATTGGAATTATAGGTGGGATGCCGCGTATTTCATCACAATTTGCACAAAGCAAAGAAAATGCTATTTTGGAGAGGTGGTCAATGGATCAATGTATTTATCCAACATCGGAATTTTAGCGGATGTATTTTGGTATGAAATCAAAAACCACGCAAAAAATTTGGAATTAGGCGCATTTGTCGTAATGCCCAACCATGTCCATGGGATATTGATATTGGACGGCAACAACAAAACGCCAACGCATGACCCAACCGTAGAGACAACGCATGACGCAATCGTAGAGACAACGCATGACGCAACCGTAGAGACAACGCATGCGTTGTCTCTACCGCACCCCCCACCCCCCAAAACCCACGGTCAAAAACGTTTTCAACACCAGGGGGCAAACACCGTTTCATCAATCATCGGTTCCTATAAATCGGCCGTTTCGAAACATGCCCACCGGTTAGGATTTGAATTCGGTTGGCAATCACGTTTTGACGACCGGATCATCAGAGATGATCTGGCCTATAAAACCATCACAAATTACATTATCAACAATCCACAAAAATGGCATGATGACAGGTTCAATCCGGAAAACCCGGATGTCGGACAATAAAATTGCCTTTTAACACCTAATGAAAAATGCCCGTCTTTGAACTATCCGACGAACTGATTTTCCCGCATCCCAAACTGGCGGAGAAGGACGGCCTGCTGGCTTATGGTGGCGATCTGTGTGTTGAGAGACTATTGCTGGCCTATTCGAATGGCATTTTCCCCTGGTATGACGAAGATTCGCCCATCATGTGGTGGTCGCCAAATCCAAGGATGGTTTTGTTTCCGGAAAAAATAAAAATTTCTGATTCATTATCCCGAACCCTCAGGAGTGAAAAATTTAAGGTTACTTTTGACCACGATTTTGAACAGGTTATCCGCAGGTGCGCAGCAGTTCAGCGTCCGGGGCAGCACGGAACATGGATAGTACCTGAAATGCAGGAGGCTTACATCCGGTTGTATCAGGCTGGATTTGCACACTCAGCCGAAACCTGGCACGAAGGAAAGTTGGTCGGCGGGTTGTATGGTGTGTCGCTGGGAAGGATGTTTTTTGGCGAGTCCATGTTCCACCTGATGAGGGATGCTTCAAAGGTGGCGCTCGTCCACCTGGTCGGGCAATTGACAAAATGGGACTTTCACTTGATTGATGCCCAGCAGGACACTGAACACATGCGCAGTCTTGGCGGCGAATTGGTCAGCATAGACAGGTTTCTCGAATTGATAAATAATGCACTTCAATATCCAACAATTAAGGGAAAATGGTGTTAATTGTAAAACTTTTTAAACAACAAAAATGAGCTTTGAAATTAAAGGAAAATTAATCGAAAAGTATGATGCGGTGCAGGTTACCGACCGTTTCAGAAAACGTGAGTTTGTGATCGAGTTCAGAGAGAATGCCGGTTCAGGCGACTTTGTTGAAACGATTAAGTTTCAAATGACGCAGGATCGTTGCGATCTGCTCGACAATGTTCAGATGGGAGAGGAGATTAAAATCAACTTTAACATTAAAGGACGGCGCTGGGAAAAGGATGGCCAGGTCAGTTATTTCAACAACCTGGAAGCATGGAAAATTGAGAAACTTGGGTCAGCTCAACCTGACATTCCCCCGCCACATACTATGGATGACATTCCGCCGGAACCTTCGGATGACTTGCCTTTTTAACGAATGAAGTTTTTAAATCACCGGCTCCGGATTAATAAGTAGTGATTGACAGAAAACTCTTAATGTTGAAAATCAAATTCAGGTGTTTTCTGGCAATCACAAATTAACCCCTTGATCTTTTATGGATTCATTAACACAATTGGCACTTGGCGCGGCCACAGGCGAAGCGGTGCTTGGCAAAAAATTGGGAAATAAAGCCGTGCTTTGGGGCGCCGCCGCAGGTTCCCTTTCAGATATGGATGTGATCCCGGGAATGTTCCTCGACACTCCTGACAGGTTGCTTTTTCATCGGGGATTCTCCCATTCAATCATTTTTATCATCCTTGCAACGATTTTTTTTGCCTGGCTTTTTTCAAAGATTTACAAGCATAAATTGATTTCCCGAAAGGAGTGGCTATTTTATTTCGGATTGATATTCTCCGGCAGCATTTTGATTGATGCGCTTACCACTTACGGTACCCAATTGCTCTGGCCATTAAAATACCGCTTCGAGTTCAATACGATTTTCGTGGTTGATCCGCTCTTCACCCTGCCATTGCTGGTCACACTCACTTGGCTTATGTTTAAAAGAAAGGATTCCGCCATAAGGAAACGATTGAGCAACATTGGGTTAATTCTTGCCGGTGGCTATTTGCTTCTGACAATCGTCAATAAGCAGGTTATCAATTCAGTATTCAAAAATGCACTCGAAAATCAGGAGCTGACATACACAAGAATGATTTCCAACCCTACTCCTTTAAACCAATTGCTTTGGACAGCTATAGCTGAAACCGACAGTGGTTATATGATCGGGTATTATTCGCACTTTGACCGCGATAAAAATATTACGTTCGCTTTTTTACCAAAAAATCATGAGTTGCTCTTTCCAGTAAACCATGATCCGGAGGTGAATAAAATTTTGCGATTCACAAAAGGGTTTTACACCGTCGAACCAGACAGTGAAGGATTTCTTGTGAATGACCTGCGATTTGGAAAAATTACCAATTGGAAAACCGGAGAAGGGGATTTTGTGTTCCGTTATAACATCAATATCGCTTCAGAGCCGGTGACCGTAACACAGGCTGAACAGCGTTTTGAAGGGGGGGCTGAAGTGATGGTTCAACTCTGGCAAAGGATGTTAGGGAAAAAAGATTTTTAGCCGAAGCTTCCCATCATCACTCCACCATCCACACTGATGGTTTGTCCTGTAACGTAACCTGAAACCGGCGACAGCAGCCAAACAGCCAGTGAAGCGAACTCCCCGGGTGTGCCCATGCGACCAACCGGAATGCTCTTTGCAAATTGCTGCTGAACAACTTCGTAATCCATACCCAATACCTCGCTTTTCTTCTTTATTACACGCTTTACGGCATCTGTGTCATGGTAACCCGGAGCAAGAATGTTAAGGGTAATCCCTTCTTTGGCCACCTCCTGAGAAAGCGTTTTTACAAATCCAACAACGGCCATTCGCAGCGAGTTACTTAGTACAAGGTTTTCAACGGGTTGCTTCACTGAGATGCTTTCGACAAAGGCAATGCGACCATATTGCTGAGAGCGGAATCCTGGAAGCAAGGCTTTAACCAGGTCAATTTTCCAACGCAGCACCGAAGCATAACCGGTGTCCCAGTCTTCCATCGTTGTTTCAAGAAAAGACTTTGCAGGAGGTCCTCCGGCATTAACCAGCAGTCCATCTAGGTTACGATTACCAATCATTTCGAGGATCAGGGGAATGGTGGCCGGCTGTGTGATATCCGCTGCCAGTATTTCCACATGGCCTGGAAAGCGATTTTTCAGTTCACTTAATTTATCCGCATTCCGGGCAATGGCAATAATTTTGGCGCCTTCGAAAATCAGTGCCCTGGCAATGGCGCCGCCGAATCCTGCCGTTGCGCCGCCAACTATGAAAAGCCTGTCTTTAAGTTGAAGATCCATGGTTTTCTCTTTGAGTAGGTTTGATATGGTTATGATTTTTATAAAAGTTCTCCTTCAACTGAAAAATCAGTTGAAGAGTTAATTTTTAGATTCATGAACTGCCCGATCAGTGTTTCATCATCCGTCCTGAACCGGCAAACAATTTTGCCCTCTGTCAATGCCGAAAGATAACCCTCTTTCCGGTCATGACCCGTAACGAGTACTTTATGGGTGTTGCCGATCATCCGTTTATTATGGGCAGCCGAATGTTTCCGCAGGTCGTTGCTCAACCGGTGGTAACGTTCCTTTTTAACCTCTTTGGGAACATCGTCAATCCATCTGGAACTGGCTGCACCCGGCCGTTGTGAATATTGCGCGATGTAGGCCATGTTATAGCTGAACTCATCCATGATCTTCCGGGTATTCTCAAATTGCTCGTCAGTTTCACCCGTGAAGCCGACAATG
>JACZJL010000139.1 GCA_014860585.1 Bacteroidales bacterium
CCGACGACCAACAGGATTTGTTCAAGGATTTTGTAAGGATAAAAAATCCAAAAACCCGCAACATCATCGGTAGTGGTCTCGGTCTTTCTATAGTAAAAAAGATTGTGGATTTGAACCAGGGTGAAATCACCGTGCAAAGCACACCGGATAAAGGAACAAAATTTAGGATAGAACTGCCGTTTTAGGGTGAGTCAATCGATGTTAACATGATTTTTGCCGCTTAAGGATAGGAATGGTTTGGTACAACAGTTTGCAATAATAGCTTCCAACAGTTCTCTTTCAAGATTCTTATGGATTTGCTGCATTTTGCTTGTACTCTTCTTTTTCCCTTATGGCTTTATTGCGGCTATTGGCTGTCATTTGCCGATAGGGGCAGGTTTAATTCCTTGTCTTCAGCCTGGTGAATGCTATTGAATGATGATTTTATTGGTGAGATATTTATTTCCATTTTTTGCTTTTACAACATACATTCCTTTTTGAAAATCTTTCAGGTTTATTGAATTGACGCTTTTGATTTTAAAATCAGGATCAGAATATGCCAATTTTCCATACTGATTGTAGATTTCAATGGATTGAACATTTGCAGGATGTGTAAAATAAAATATTCCGTCAGAAGGATTGGGGAACATATTTAAAGATGGCGGGAAATTGGTTTCATCAAAACCAGTTATCAGATCAAACAAATCATGTGTTGGCCATCTTTCAATATTTTGTAACTCATCTGTAACTAAATCCATAAATGCAATGTAAAAAGGGCCATAATTCTGAGGCAGGGAATTGAACAAGATTGCCCAGTTGAGTTGATGTTGCCCGTTTCGCTTGATAACTGTGCAAGTACCCTGGATGCCCCCAGCGTTCCAATAATCACCTCCGGACAATTTCCACCCAAGAGCATACTGCGGCCAATTAATTGAGGGTGCTGTCATGGTATCAATGGTAGCTGGCAATAGAATGTCCGGTTTGGTAGGAAAACGATCTACTGCAATAAGCCATTTGCACAAATCATGGGCGGATGCCACCCAGCCACCTGCTGCAGTCATGATCTCCCAGTTATACCCGCCATACTGAGCGGGTACGCTGTTGGGAATGCCGGTATATATCGAAGTCATCAACGGCGCCCCCGGATAGTCATAATACGTTACTTCTCCGGGAAGGGTATCTTGCAAAAGTGTGCGTCCTGCGTGCATGTTAGTTATGTCAATTGGAAGCATAATTTCATTGCGCACAAATTCCTCATAATCCATGCCTGTAATCTCTTCGATTACTTTGCCCAACACGGCATAAACAAAATTGCAATAACTGGCAGAGGTTCCAGGGGTATAGCTCAACATTACATTATTTAGTGTCCAATTTATTACCAATTCAATCGAATCTGTCGGCGGCGGCACCCCCATTGCAATTGCAATATCATAAGTCATAAAAAGCGGGTCGCTGGGATAAACAAATATAAAACCTGCACTGTGGTTAAGCAATTGCCTGACCGTGATGTCAAAATATCTTGAGTCAATGGCATATTGATAGATTGGATCATTTAAAATACCGTCGGATCCAAAAACTTTCTCGTCCAGATTCAGCAATCCATTTTCGAACAAATACATTGCTGCAACACTGGTGATGGATTTGGAAATACTTGCCAGCCTGAAAATGCTCTCAGGTTGCACGAGCTTTTGGGTTGCCGTATCGGCATAGCCGAAACCCCGATCATACACCAATCGTCCTTCGTAGGTAATGGCACATTGCCCGCCGGGGATTTGATAATCTATCAACAGTTCCTGCATTTTTGAATCAAAAATTTCAAGTTCCGGAACATAAATTCCTGTTTGCCCTTTGAGTGTAAGGCTTGAAAAAATTAAAAGGATAACCGATGATCTTGTAAAGTAGTTTACCATACAATTATTTTAATAATAATGTTACATTAAGGACGTCTTTTGGGTTTAATAAACTTTCAAATACGCTTTTCAAATTTAACTATATGTACCTAACACTCGCCATCGTTTACAGGCGACTTACCAACAGTCAATGTTAGAATTGAGCAAAGGTAAATTTTTATTCCGACAAACCTCCCGGGGAAATACTATACATTTTTTGGTTCATCACCGGCAGCGGTCTCGGACTCTCCATGGTTAAAAAGATTGTGGATTTGAGCCAGGGCGAAATCACCGTGCAAAGCACACCGGATAAAGGAACAAAATTTAGGATCGAGTTGCCGTTTTAGGGAGTTAGGGGTGAGTTTAGGTAACGGTTTGCAGCTATAAGAAGTTGGCGATTTCGAAGCACAAAACTGTCTGCCAGCACTGAACTTGATACGAAGCACAAAGCTTCATTTAACCACTGAACCGTCAATTTCTTATAGGTGCTGTTGTGGTGCGTTTTTATTACACGTTTTGTTTTTATTCAGTTTTCTATTTAAACCTTTTTTAAATCCAAATATTTCTTAAAATTGTTTCGTAGTCGGCTTGTTAAAAACATTCCAAATAGATAAAATAAAATTCCAACTGCAATTATAATTAGCCCGAAAATCAAGGTTTTATTATTTGATTCTGCTATGATTATGGTAATTATTCCTATTAATATAGTAAGAATAGGGAAAATGGCTATAACGGGATTTGGTTTAATGTTTAATTTTAATAATGTGCCTTTTCCTGACTTTATAATTTCTCCATATAAATAAGCGGTTTTTCTTTTAAAATTAGGCACATACCACGTAATATAAGTCCATTTGTCATAAGTTTCAAACTCATTTTGACTTGTAAATTTTCCAACAAAGCTTAAATTACTTTGCTTGAAAACGTCTTCAATTTTTTGCTTTAAAGTATCTCCATTTAAATTTGAAGAATAATTTATGTTTCTGGTATTGAGTATTTTTTCAATCATTTTTTGTGAGTATTTGTTTTCAATTACTTCGTGTCTGTTTGTCTTTTCCGTTAATTCTAAATTTTATTGGTTGTCACGCTGTTTTTTTAAATGCACCACAACTCGTTTGTAACCTTACCAAAGGTAACGAATACTTCGAAATATGTCTGTGTAACCTTACCATCAGTTAGTTTTTAATTTCAGCAAAATTAATTTTTTTACTGGTACAATCTAAAAACCAGCAGATTCTCCTGCACAATCTGTAAAGTGCTCATTGTGTGGTAGCCAAAGGGATGGCTATCGTTTTTTGTGATGGGCCATATTTGGCCAGAAAAAGTCTCCATTTATCATTTATCTACTTTCATGTGATTGCAGCCGCCATGCCTGCGATATAATTTTGCCGCATTAATCTTTAAATCTAATCAACAATGAAAAAGTTTACATTCATTTCAGTTCTGTTTCTTTTTGCAGTTTATTTTCAAACTGTTAGTGCACAGTTGAGCAACTACAACTTCAGCAGTGCTGTTGAAG
>JACZJL010000140.1 GCA_014860585.1 Bacteroidales bacterium
TTGTGATTCTTTATTGGGTATCATTGCTGAAAGGGTTGAAGGGTTGAAGGGTTGGGCGTTTGGCGTCCCGACCTTTGGTGCGGGATGCTCGAAAAAGCTACGGAATCAAAGATTCCTTGTTTTTTGGCATTGGACGTTTGGCACTTCGACAAGCGTTCGACTGAGCACTCACGCCGAAGTCTCAGTGTAAATGTTGGGGTTTGGGCGTTAGGCGTTGGACGTTAGGCGTTGGACGTTAGGCGTTGGGCGTTAGGCGTTTGAATGTAGGAGACCTTACAAATTGTAGAGACCGGGTTTGTATTTTTTCAGGTTTTGTGTTTGGTGTTCAGTGTTTGTTGTTTGTTGTCCCGAATCGCTTTCCTGTCTGCTTGTCGCAGTCAGGGCTCTCGGGATTTCGCTTCGCTCAATTTGGTGTTTGGTGTTAGACGTTGGGCGTTAACTTTTCCACAAATTTTCGCAAATGGGGGACACAAATTATCTCAGATTATTGAAGTCAAAGGGTAGCACTCATTTTTGAAAGGATATTCTTCCATCCAGATTTTCAAAGCTTAATTTCTTTCTATGCAGCCTTCAATCTGCAGGCAAAATTGGTGGATTATGGGATCAGCTAAAAGGATCAAGTAATTTGATTCTATCTTTGATTGCATTGAAATCTTTTGTGTTTCTGGTTACCAGTGTTAGATTGCTGTTCATTGCCGTGGCAGCTATAATAGCATCCGGTAGTTTAATTTTTGAAGTTTTGCGTATTTCGATGACTTTAGCAATGATTTCGGGTGAAAGGTGAATCAGAATCAGGTGGTTACACAATGCATTCATTAGCTCTTCTTCCTCTAATCTTTCGAAATGGTAACCTAACGCTTCCATGTAAGTAATGACAGATATAGATAAAGTTTCCTCACTTGAAGTGAAATCGGAAAGTTTTAGTTTACCCTGTGAAAGGTAAATCAAGACATTTGTATCTAATAATTTATCACCATTCATTTCTCAATTCCCTTTGCCAAAGTACCGGATCAGCAATGCTCTTAAAGTTTTCGCCAGTAGCTTTCTTTTCTAATAATTCATAGATTGTAGCGTATTGCTGGTTCGGTGTTTCCAAAGTAGATGATTGTATTTCAACGCTTTGGACAAACTTCATTGATTTAAGAACCTCAAGGAGGATTTGAGCATTCATCTGGTCTTTTACAGAAATCGTAATTGTAGTCATAAGTACTTGAAATTAAAATTCAAACGATAGGGGTTAATGTTTTGTTGTATTTTGTTTGTGACTGCTTGTCACTGCTGGTGTCGGGATCGCAAAGTTGGTTCAGCCCCCTATTAATCTGCGCGAAATGGTGAAAAAAATATCCCCTTACAAATTGTAAACTCCGGGTTTTGCTTTTTCATGTCACAGTTTTGAGTTGGACGTTGGTCGTTGGACGTTTGACGTTGGTTTCGTTGCATCCGGCGAGGGCGGGGAATCCGCGGGATGCGTGTGATTACACCCTTCTTTTTTAATTTATTCAAATATTCTTTGGTTGTGGTTATCCCTTTTCCAACCTTCTCTGCAATTACTTGTATTGTGACCCGATTATCATCAGCTATAATTGCCAAAATGTGATCTTCAATTGTGTGATTTTTCAGGTCGGTTTTCAGGTCGGTTTTCAGGTCGGTTTTTTTAAATAACACGGAAAACATGTGATTTTTACTTTCAAATTCAGGTTCAGGCAGGTTTTGGTGCAGGCATTCAGCAATCATTTTGAGCGTACCCCGACCCCAACTTTCAATAAAACCTGCTTTGTAAAATACATCTGCAAGCAGCATATTCCGGGGTTTTGAAAGGTGTGTCACTTTCAGGTCTTCAACCTTAATTTCATGAGGCAAAGCGCCTTCGTTGAGAATGATTAGTTTGTTGCTGTAGATTCTGATTTGAATTGCAGATGTTGTGAGGTAATCCCGATGGATTATTGCGTTAAGGATTGCCTCCCGCAGAGCCTGGTAAGGGTATTCAAGTATTTCGCGTCTATGGATACCTTCGTAGGTGATGGCGCTTGTTAAATATTTCGCCTTCAGGATATTCAAAGCCTGATCTACCTGCTGAAACAAGTTACCGCCAATGAGATCGCTGGAGATAATATCCACATCAGAGGCAAATTTCCCGATTCTTATGTGTGCTTGTTTAAAGAAATCCTGCGGCTCTGACCCAAAGAGTAAAATTGCTGCCCTTTTTAGCCCATTTAGTTCAAAAATTTTCGTGGAATTAACTGTATTCAAACAGCGACTAAGAAAAGCTAAGATTTTGTTTCACTTCGTTCTCAAAACCTAACCTTTTCTAAGTCGGGGTTAACCTGCATAAAATCAATATTTTGCAAAAAAAACATGAATTATGCAGGTTAGCTTGCCATTATTTATCAAATTCAATTTTATAAGAGTATCTGCGGGTCGTTCTCAGCCGAAACTCCCGGCAGGCGATCAAGCGCTAATCTTTTAAAGATTTCAATTGTTTTGTTGTCAATTAATTCAGGTGAGTATGAAATTTCGTAAACATCATCCCAGGTTTTTCCAAATTTTCGCATCAGAAAATCTGTTAGTGCATTACCGGTCAACTCAGCGTTTGTGCTGCCGCTTCGATAGTAATACCTTCCTCTCAGTGATATTGGTGTATTGTATTCCGGTGTGATAATTTCGATACAATCCTTCCCTTTTTCATTTAGTAGATTAACAGCAACAGTCACACCCATCAGGTCTCTTGTTTTAGAGGGTATTTCTTCCATCAGTTGCCGGGAGTTGTTTAAACCGCAAACCTTCCCTTTATCGTTAACGCCCACAAAAAGACTTCCACCACCAGCATTAGCAAAACCACATACCCATTTCAGATAGTCATCATGCCATCCTTGCTTGAACTCAACATTTTGTGATTCTTTATCGGGTATCATTGCTGAAAGGGTTGAATAGTTGAGGAGTTTAAAGGTTGGACGTTGGGCGTTGGACGTTAGACGTTGGGTGTTGGGCGTTAGGCGTTAGGCGTTGGACGTTTGACCTATCATGATTTCGGTTGACAAAAAGTACCCAACTTTTATTTTAACTGTTGATAAATCAATTTGTTGTTTTAGTTTAGTTTAATCAACTTTGCACCATCGGTGATAGCGGAGGAAGGCTCTGCTGGGGAGCAACCTTCC
>JACZJL010000141.1 GCA_014860585.1 Bacteroidales bacterium
CTGCAGAATATCAATGCGAGGGATATTACACTTATCATCGGCAAAGACTTGCCCATTGAGATTAAGCAGCAAAAAGAGAGCATGAACGTAAAGTTCAAAGAGCTCGGAGAAACTTTAGCACTGCTTGATGAAAAAGTAAAAAGCGCTCCCAAGCCCGAACCATTTATTCCCCCGGAGGACGACCCTGCTTATGAGGCCATCCGTTGGCGGCGACTTTTGCAGGCATTGAGACACCAGGGTTGTATCCTGTTTATTGGTCCTGAAATTTCGGTGGATAGCCAGGGAAAGTCGTTACATCATGAGTTTTATGTTGATTTGGCTAAAGATTACAGCGAAATTGAATACCTCGAGAATGAAGGATATTTTTCACCGGAGTCAGATGAAATAATCCTGTATGACGTCCTTGATTTCTATAGCAAAGAGTTCCCGAGAAAAAATGTTACCGGCCGCAAAATCCTTGAACAGCTTACCCAGGTTCCTTTCAGCCTTATTATTTCTCTTTGTCCTGACGATACCATTCACAGGGTGTTTACCGATTTTGACCTAAACCATCAGTTCATAGCCTTCAATGGTACGCGCCAGGAAGTAGAACCCATGACACCCGAAAGGCCGGTGGTTTATAATATCCTTGGAAATGCGGCCAATAACGGCAGGTATATTTTTACCCACGAAAACTTTTATCATTACCTCAATAAAGTTTATATCCCCGCCGAGATCAAGAAAAAGATCCAGGACGCCACGCATTATGTGTTCATCGGATTTGACTTCAACAAATGGTACAACCGGTTGTTGCTTTTTATCCTTGAATTTGAGCAGAAGAAAAGTGGCGCTCATCGCATGACCATTGGAAAAAAAGATGTGAAGGAGGACATCGAAAAGTTTATTTCCAAACAATTTAATATCACATTCGTGGACAATGATTACGGTCAGTTTATCCAATGGCTGATTCATAATGTAAACGAAGAAGGCATGCTGCGAAATCTGAATCAGGGTTTCGTACAAAATAGTTTCCTCAAACTAAAAAGTCTCAGCGCCAGAGTAGGTACTGAAGACAATCTGGATGAATTGCTGAAATTAGAAAGCCAGGTTGGTGAGATTGCTTTAAGCATCAAGAAATTTCAACAAAAAATAAACTCCTGACCATGGGAATACGCAGGTATCCGGGCGCAACGCCATTCAGCAGAACTCAGTCCAATATATTCTATGGCAGGGACAAGGATATTGACAAGCTGCTCACTTTGATCCAGGTGGAGAAAAAAGTACTACTTTATTCGAAATCCGGGTTAGGAAAAACCTCGCTGCTCGAAGCTGGCGTGTTGCCCAAACTGCCCAAGAGCTACACCACCATCAGCATCAGGCTTTTTGCTTACAGGCAGGTTTCTAAAACCCCGACAAAAGATGAAAAAAATGAATCGGTTGCTGTAACCCTTACGGAAGATGAAAAAAAAGAACTGAAATCAGAAACACCACTGGAACGAGTGATCAGCGCACTGAAAAAAGTTGTTGATGATTTGGATACACGGAACGACACCATCATAGATCAAATTATTGGCGACAACGAACAAGACAAAACGCTCTGGTACTATTTTAAAAAAGCGCAACTTCTCGCGCAAAAGCCTGATAATGATGATTCGGAAAAAGTATTTACCCTGGTTTTCGACCAGTTTGAAGAACTTTTCTCTTTCCCCAGGAAAGATATTGACGACTTCAAAAACCAGCTTTATGAGTTGACCGAGCTTAAACTCCCCGACCGGGTTGCCGTGCTGATTGCCGAAGGCCGACAAAATAACAGGGAACTATTCAGTCGTGAAACGATCGGACTGTTGCACAAAAAAATCGAGATCAAAACCATTTTCGCCATCCGCTCCGATCGCTTGAGCCTTCTTAATAATCTATCAGATAAGTTACCCGATATCCAAAACACCTTTTACGAGTTACTTCCATTGGATTTTGAACAGGCAAGGCAGGCGATTGTAAATCCAGCCAGTGATGGTGATCCCGGGTTTGAAACCCCACCTTTCACTTTTCACAACGACGCCATCGATAAAATCATCAATGAGTTGAGTGATGGAGGCTCTGACACAATCGAAACTACTCAACTTCAGATTGTATGCCACCGGATTGAAGAAATTGCCGCTGCCAAAACTACTGATGAAAAAAGACAAATTGAAGTGGAAGATCTCCCGGAATTTAAAAATATCTTCCTTAATTTTTACTTCGATTCCATCAACAAGCTGGATGAGGAGAACCAGGATAAAGCAAAGCGGTTGATCGAGGATGAGCTGATTCGCAACCACCAGCGAATTTCGCTGGATCAGGAGATTTGCAAAGAGTACCTTGGTGAGAAAGAATTGCGCGAGCTTGTGGATACCCACCTGTTGCGTGCAGAGCGCAACACCTTCGGTCGGTTCAGCTATGAAATCAGTCACGATACCCTTGTTCAGCCGATCCTTGAATCCCAGAAAGAATACCGAGACGAACTCGAAAGGATTCGGCTCGAAAAGGAGCGTCAGGAAGAATTGCGTAAACTAAAAGAGCAGCAGGAGCTGGAAGCGAGGGAGCGGGAAGCCGAATTGAAGCGTATCCGTGAAGAGCAGGCATTAAAAGAAGCCGAGCGCCAGCGGAAAATCAAACAGCAGAGGAAAACATTGCAGATTGTCAGTATATTTGGGATTATCTCGTTGATTGCAGCTGCATTCGGCTTTTGGCAAATGAATATAGCGAGGGAGCAGGGAGAAATTGCCAGGGATGCCTACAGTAACTTTTTAAAATCCCAGTATGAAAAAAATTTCGACGATGGGAAGGCTTTTGAAAGCAAGGCCAAATATCCGGAAGCAATCGTTCATTTTGAGCAGGCGCTGGAATTCCTCAAACAGGATACTGCAATGAAGCGAATTTATGAACCTGAAGTAATTAAGAGAATCAACATAAGTAAAGATCGGCTGAACTCGAAAAGCAGCCACGATTCCCTTATCAACAGAGCAGATAGTTTCAGGGCACAAAAGGAATACTTGTTGGCGATGGCTGAACTAAATGAAGCGTTCAAGTTAAGTTACGACACTATCGTCGTGCAACAGAAAAGGGCTGACCTATACAGACATGCTGGCATCATATATCAAAAAGACCTTGATGACTACGAGCGTATGTACGATGACCAGTTGGAAGCCCGAACCCGTGAAAAAATTCAACTATTGAATGAGACTTATAATAATATTGACAGATGAAAAAACTACTCATTCTATTCATTGTTTCGCTTTTCTGCGTTCAAATGTCAGCTCAGATAGATGAGTATAATCAACTGATGGAAAAGGGCGAGCATTATTTGAGTGAAAGTGAATACATAGAAGCTTTTGTGTATTTTATGAAAGCCAAAGAAAAAACCATTTTACCGTCAGATGACTCAACGGCGACTGCTAAGCTTGAGAATTGCAGGTTTCTGATCAGCCGTCAGAATATAGATCTGTACCATTCACGCGAAGAAGCAGAAAGACTTCGCAAAAAAGCCGATACAGCCCTTGGTATTGCACAGAGTAT
>JACZJL010000142.1 GCA_014860585.1 Bacteroidales bacterium
CACCCGGCCAGGGTCATCATCAAAATCAGAAACGCTGCATTTAGGCTTATTGAGAAGGCTTCAAACACATACATCTGACGGTCAGATTTAAGTCGTCCTCCCCAGATGAACGAATATGGAATGAGCCGCAGAACTATCAAAACATGGAAAACGATGGTGGCTGAAAAAATCGCGATCAGAGCAATGACTGGAATGTTAAGCATTTTGTCAGGATTAATTTTTCAGCAGAAATTTATAACCGGCACTAGTTTTTGGGTGCAAGTTTAAGAAATTATTCATTCATGCCAGAAAACACCCTGATTTTGATTTTCAACGATTTAATTACCCCACCCTAAAGGGAGTAAATCGTTGAAAATCATTGCTCCCTTTAGGGTTGGGGCAACCAATGATTTTCAACATTAAGATTTTCTGGCATGGAAAATTCACATCGGGTCAATGAAAAATTACCAGAATATCAGATTTATTTGTGCTAAAGCTCAAACTTCCGGGCAAAAAAAAAGAAGATGAAATTAATGCATCTTCTTCATTCAGGTCACTTTGTATGTTGACAAGATTAATTTTTGTCGAGTCTTTCGTCAGAAACGGTGAGTCTTTTTCTCCCTTTTGCCCTGCGGCTGGCGAGTACCCTGCGTCCGTTTTTGGTGGCCATGCGTGCCCTGAAGCCGTGTTTGTTGGCTCTTTTACGTCTTGATGGTTGGAATGTTCTCTTGCTCATTGTTCTTGCGTATTTTGGGGTGCAAAAGTAGAACCTTTTTTTAGATTACAAAAACTATTTGCAGATATTTTTTAAAATGTAGAACTGTAACGCCAGGGAAAAAGCAAACAATTTCAAACTAGATATTTGATTAACTGATCTTTAAACCTATTTTTCAATTTCGAACTGATTTAACGGCATAGGGAAAAAGTTCATGGTTTATCCTTCCTCATTCAACATGTCTTTGTGCCTGGCATAATCGCGCCATTTATTAATCACTTCCTGCATATCCTGTGGGAGCGGGGATTCGAAGAGCATTTCCTTTTTTGTGGTAGGATGCGTAAATCCAAGCAGCCGGGCATGAAGCGCCTGTCTCGGCAGAATGCTGAAGCAATTCTGGATAAACTGCTTGTATTTGCTGAAAGTGGTTCCTTTCAGGATTTTATCGCCTCCGTATTTTTCATCGTTAAACAATGGATGCCCGAGGTGACGGAAATGTGCCCTGATCTGGTGCGTTCGGCCTGTTTCAAGGATGCACTCCACGAGGGTCACGTACCCAAACCGTTCTAAAACCCGGAAGTGTGTAATTGCAGGCCGCCCCTGCGATCCATCCAAAAATACAAACATCTGAATCCGGTCGTTCGGGTTACGCCCGATATGACCTTCGATGGTTCCTGCATCTACCTTTATATCCCCCCACACGAGGGCGAGGTATTTCCTGTCGATCGTATGCTCAAAGAATTGTTTTCCCAGGATGGTCTGCGCCATTTCATTTTTCCCGATCAGCAACACGCCGGAGGTATCTTTGTCTATCCTGTGAATCAAGGAAGGATGAACATCCGGTTGCCCCTGGTAATAAAAAGTCAGTGCATTAAGCAGCGTTCCGGTGTAGTTTCCATGCCCGGGGTGCACCACCAGTCCGGCGGCCTTATTCACAACCAGCACATCGCTGTCTTCATACATGATTTCAAAAGGAATATCTTCCGGGATTACCTCAAACTCCCTAACGGGGCCTGGCAGAAGGATGGAAATGACATCTCTTGGCTTAACCTTATAGTTGGGTTTCACCGGGTGGTCATTTACCAGGATATTACCCGCTTTGGCGGCATTCTGAACCTTGTTGCGGGAGACGCCTTCGAGCCGGTTGAACAGGAATTTATCAATCCTGAGCAGGCTTTGCCCGGGATCAACAGCAATGCGATAGTGTTCGTAAAGATCGTCCTGCTCGTCGATGATATCCTGATTGAATTCTTCCATCATGTTTTATTTGTCTTTGGTTAACGGGGAAAAAATATGTCCAACATGCTACAATGCTCACAACAAAATCCCGAAAGTATGTTGGAGTGTTGACACTGAAATAAAATTTGCCGGGTATGGGGTTGATGTCATCAACCTTAAGACCTGGGTGCCTGCTGATCATTTTCCAATCACCAGTTTCTGAACCATTGCGGATTGTTGCTGCAGATCAGTGAGTCGCAACAGGTAAACACCAGTTTTCAGATCACTAAGATCAATTGTTTGAGTATATCGGCTTTCAAACACTTTTTGTCCTACCAGGTTAAAGACTTCGATATGCAAATGTTGCAACTTCTCTTCGTCCAACTCTACGATTTTGGGGTTTTGACCATCATCCTGGAAAACCTGGAAGATAAAACTCACCTGCCCGTTGTATGTTGGATTGGGAACAATCAGGAACTGGTCCGTTACAGTGCTTTTTACTGCCGGCTCCTCCTTTAATTTTTCGCCAAGCAGCGGTCTGATCATCAGCGCACCATTGAAACCTGAATTCAGCCATTCACCGGTCACATTATAATACATATTGTCACTGGCATCATTCCCGGAATCAAATCCAATGTTGAGGTTATGACTTGTACGCTGAATCCATCCCACATAAAATGTTCCCTGTACCGGCACAGCAGAATCAAGATGATAGGTGTAAAAGCTGTTGAGTTCCTCACTAAACCTTGGTTTCTGACGTTCGAGTATGTAAATCAGGTCACCCGGTCTCCCGTTGAGGTCGCTCCAGACGGCAAGGTCAAAAAACTGTTCGTTAGCACCGGTAAGTGTTTTGTTGAAGTACATCTGTATTGCTCTGAGGGTGTCGCGCCGGCTCAGGTCAAAACGGTAGGCCAGTTGAGCGCCGGCAGGTGAAAGGCCATAGCCAAACTCGGGTGTGCCGTCGTCGTAAGCGTAATAATTATAGAACTTCTGCCTGAAGCGTAAGGTGTCAACAAGCCCCAGCTGCAGGTCTCCTTCAAGGTAATGGGTGATGTCGAAGTAAATACTGTCACGATCACCGAACGGTGGAAAAAAGCTGGTGACCGGGGGGAAAGCAAACGATGAGATTGTAGTGTAACCCCATTGATTAAAAGGCCGCAAGTCGCCACTACCTCCATCCCAACCGAAGTGAAATGTTCCCACATCACTTTTAACCTCATAATAGTACTTTGCCGTTTGGTTACCATTATCAAGGTTGCTGATGAACATCTCCAATCCGAGTTTCATCACACCGGTGGGATCGTTGCTGTACTGATAATAGGGCATACTTTGGTACTTTTCGAGGAATGAGGGGGCAGTTCCGACAAACGAAAGTGCTTTATGTGTAGTGTCGAGCCTGCTGCGGCCTTTGTCGAGTAAAACATAATCAATGTTCCACTGGTCGCAGTTGCTTTGCCAACTTTGAAGGTTATCGTTTGAAATACTCGCATAATTAAAGAACCGGAACTGAAAATCACTTCTGAAATAATTGGTATCCACAATTGGAATCATCACCTGCCTGAAGTAAAAATCACCATTTCTAACGAGAAAAGTATCTAATGGCATGCCTTCAGCGGCCCAAACGCGTTCCCATTTGGTAGCCGGCACAAAAACTGAGTCGCAGGGTAAAGTTACCAGGTCGGTGTAAAGTAACGTATCAGTAACGATGAACTCCCAGCTTGGATCGCAGGGCGAAATCAGAACATCTCCCGGAAAAAGGGTGTCAACTCCATAAATACTCGCTTCCACGGTGATAGAATCTACTTTTTTGAAGTCCCACTCTTCGGTGTAATAGCCAAACTCAAGCACCAGCGAGTCCTGCACCTGGGGGTCGTTCGCCCGTCCCTGCGGCTGGTAATAGAAACTGAGATAAACCGAATCCGCAGGAGTTAACAAAGCAGGTTGTGGAGAAAAAACGGAATCCAGCCGTATTGGCTTTGATGTAAGATGATCGGCGACAAACTGAAGGAAATTGGCCTCGCCATAAATACTGCCGTTTGCATCAATGGCATCAAATGTCGCAACATTCCAGGTTGGCGGGAAAAGCGGATAGTCATTATTGATGAAAACATCATTATCCATCCAGTGTGATGTATCCGGGTAAAAGCTTTGCTGTTTAAAATTATCGAAAAACGGGAGTTTAACAGGAACCGGTTTTACAAACACTGATGATTTTACATTTGCCGGATTTTCATTTTTGCCTATAATCAAAGGATTTTCTGACAATCCGGTAAGAATTTCCTGTCCGTTGAGCGAATTAACCCAAATCATTGAGAGCAATATGTAAAATAAATATCTTGTCATTTATTCGGTCTCTGTTTGAGAATCAAAAAATTCATCTGAAATCCTCGTTGAATCTGCAGTATAGCTGTTAATCAGGGAATCAAAATTAAAGGTAAGGTCTGATTTAAACCACAAGTCAAAGTATTGTCCGTATTCAGCCATCTGATCGGCGCCACCATCAGGTTGCTGTGAATAGACACGCAAATGTTGGGGATCGCGTAAATCTGTATAATTCAGAGAGCCAACGTTAAAGGATGATTGATTCAGTATATTTATGGCTTCGGCTTCTGTTTTTCCAATTAAAAAAGGGATGGGAATCTTCTCCTCTTTTAAACCTTTACCAAGCACAAGTTCAATTGCAGAGCCTTTTAGTACATCAGTTCCCGCCGAAATGGCTTTACCTTCAAAATTTTGGGCAAGCACCGCATTTTTTGCCATATTGGAAATGTATTCCAGTTTTGCAACCTTGAGCCCTGCTGCTTTTAACCCTGCCAGCGCCTGTCGGAGCGAAAGATCGACTAAATCTGGCATCCTGACCGTTTCGGGTTGCGACGTAACCACAGTGAGGTAGATTTTTCTACCACTTTTGACTTTGGAACCCGGAGGAGGATCCTGCAAGACGATGGCGCCCTTTTGCAAATTGTCATCAAAAATAGAATCAATAATGAGAAACCTGAAATGACCTTCAGGGTCGAATTGATCCAGATCATTTACCTGAATACCGATCAAACCGGGAACTTCAATGGCTTCACCGTGACTGGTGTAAAGTGCAAGCAGTTGCAATGATAACCAGAATAGTAAAACCCCGCCAATAAGCGACAATGCAAGGTGCTTGAAAAATATTCTGCTGATTAAAAACTTCTTAATCCCCATTAAGGTCTGTTTCTTTTTAATATCAATGAGTCCGGTTTTAAATGCCTTTTAATTAACTTTAAACCCGTTGATTTATTGCTGATTTCGAGTGCAAAGGTAATATCTGATGAGTAATGAAAAAGTCATCTGTTGAAAACCGCGATTATTCCATTATTGGTTTTTGCCTGTTGAGGTATTCACCCTGAATGCCATCGAGGTAAAACTCATTTTTACTGAAAACGATCTTTCCTTTAAGCAGCACCATTTCAGGCGCACCTTTGGTAGCAAGTCCTTCGTAGATATTCGAATCGCAGCGCTGGTAATGATTTTTTGCTGAAATGATATGCTTTTTATCGGGGTTCCAGATCACAATGTCAGCATCCAGCCCGGGTTGGATTGCGCCCTTTTTATGACTGAGTCCAAAGATTCTGGCGGGATTTGTTGAAATGAGCGCCACCCAGTCATTCAGGGATAACCGGTTGGGTAAAACGCCGGAAGTGAACAGCAGTGCAGGTCTGTGCTCCACGCCACCGGCGCCGTTGGGAATCAGGGTAAAGTTTTCGGCTCCATTTGCTTTTTGACCTTCAAAGTTAAACGGACAATGATCGGTAGCCACAACACTGATGGTTTTGTCTTTCAGCGCTTTCCAAAGTTTAAAGCGATCAAAACTACCTCTCAGAGGGGGGCTCATTACAAATTTGGCAGACGCTGCAAATGATTGCGAATACACCTGCTCATCCAGTAAGAGATATTGCGGGCAGGTTTCAGCCAGAACCCTGATACCCGAATCCTGCGCTTCGGCGATGAGCTGAATCGAGGGGGCGCCGGACACATGAACAATATAAAGCGGGCAATTCAGTATTTTGGCATAACTGATGGCTTTCAGCACTGCAGTTGCCTCAGCCTCAACAGGCCTGGATTTTGGATGCCATTCCGGAGCGGTTTTTCCCTCGCTGAGATATTTTTTCTGCAAATGGGTAATCAGTGCGTCATCCTCGCAATGCAACATCACCATACCGCCGGCATTGCCCACTGCTTCCATGATCAGTGCGAGCTGTTTATCGTCAATTCCTATAGATTTCTGATAAGCCAGGTAAAGTTTAAAAGATGAAATACCATGATTCCTGATACAATCATCAATTTCTCTTTCAGTATGGTCATTCCAGTTAACGAAACTGGCGTGAAGTCCATAATCAATCAGCGACTTAGCTGCAGCTTTTTTTCGTTTTTTCAGCGCATCCGCCATTTTTTCCCCTTTTCCGGGGGTAATAAAATCAATGATCGTCGTGGTTCCGCCCGCTAATGCTGCCTTTGTTCCGGAATAGAAATCATCACATGAAGTTCCATAGGGGGTTTCGAGTTCCATGTGAACGTGGGGATCAATGGCGCCGGGAATAATGTAAAAACCATCAGCATCAATGATTTCATCTGCCTCAGGAATTTCATTTGAACGGATAACATCTGCGATGACGCCATCCTCAATCAGCACACTGCCTGTGAAAGTTTCATCGACAGTAACAATCAAGCCGTTGGTAATGAGTGTTTTTTTCAAGATAAAAATATTGGGTATTTGGTCTGATTGATTTATTCAATAAAAAAAGGATTCTTTAAAGAACGTTCGTTAACAATATCCACCTCTCTATTTAGAAGTTCTTTCAAATCATAATATAAATCCCACAAATGGCCTCCAGCTAAAACAGGATCTAATCCATCCTTAAGACTTATCAAGAAGTCCACATCGCTATCATTGTTGAATTTGCCGGTAACTGCAGAGCCAAATAGTGATGCGCTTTTTACTTCATGTTTTTCCAACAAATTTAGTATCATAGCCATTTGGGATTCCAATGATGGATGTAGTTTCATCTTAGTTTTGCTTTGTATAATAAACAAAATGAACTGGGTTTTATTTTGTTTTCATTTGACGTGAAATAGTTTATCGTCGCAATCTCTCCCAAAGCTTATCTCCCATCTGTCTTGCAAATTTTAGAATTTCATCCTCATCAGCCAGTACCAGGCGACGGTCATTTACCACCAGTTTTCCTCCAGCAATGACATGTTTAACATGGGAAGCATCAAATCCATAGATAAAATGTCCTGCAAAGTTGGCGCGATGGATTGTTGTTGGCGAATTGTAATCAAGCACAACAAGATTGTTTCCGCCGTCCCCTTTGAACGGGTTTTGCTGCAGATAATGATGAACATTTCTCAACCGACGGTACATGTCTGCAGGACTATACGTACTAACCTTTAAACCAGCGAAGTAAGCATATTGCGCACTCCGGATCATATTGCTGTGCATTCCGTCGGTACCGAGCATAATACGTTCAAGCATCGCTGTAATATCAAAAATCCCCACCTTATTATTGAGGTTACTCTCCATATTTTCAACCACCCAGGCCTTACTTCCGGAAAGTATTTCTTTTTCATTATCATCCAGGTGAAGACAATGTACGAGAAGACTTTTGGGTGAATGCAGAAATCCAAAATCCCGCAAGCGCTCAACAACGGACTTTGAATAGTTGGCCTGGCAGTGTTCCTGGTCGTATTTATCTTCCGCAGCGTGAATGTGTACTCCCGAATTATATTTTTGCATTAAAAGTGCCGCCTGTTTCATGGTCGGATCACTTACTGTAAACGATGCATGAAGCCCTACCAACCCCTGGCGGTATTTCAGATAATTTTCGGTATGATGCAACCCTTCGGTTGCTTTTTCCATTCCATCGCGGTCGGAAACCTCGTAGCACAGCAAGTGCGAAAGGCCAACGCGGTCAAAAGCTTGAGCGATAACATCCAAAGAATTGCTGATTGCAAAAGGCGAAGCATGATGGTCGATCACAAAAGTGACGCCGGCTTTCAGGCTCACCATGGCGGCGTAGAGAGCGCTGGCTTCGATCATTTCGAGGTCAAGGCTTTTATCGAGTTTCCACCAGACGTATTTCAGTTTTTCGTGAAAATTTGCCGGTGGGGTTTGTGGGGGTGGCATACCGCGTGAAAGTGCCGAGTAAATGTGATGGTGAGCATTGGCAAATGATTTTGTGACCAAAAGTCCGGTGCAATCAATGATGTGATTGGCAGGTGTTTGATCTGGAATGATTTCAGGGAATTGTAAAGGCAGATCAACGCCTTGATCTACCTGAATGTTTGTTATTTTGAAATCAAGGGTTTGCCAGTCGATGAACGTTGCATTTTTCAGGAATAATGACATAGGAATACGGGTTAATCGGAAATTTTATCGAAAAACGTTTTTACAAAAATAACCTATTTGACCGATTCTTCCCTTTGAAGCGGCAATTTGTATCTCCTCACTTTATCGAACTGGTAAAACGCATTGGCAACCGCAGCAGCCGTGGGAACCAGTCCGATTTCACCGATTCCTTTGGCGCCGTATGGCCCGACAGGATCAGGCACTTCGACTACCCTGACCTCTACTTCCGGCATTTCATCAGACCGGAGGATTTTACAATGGCGCAACTTATCCGAAACCAGATGACCATCATTCATCGGCAAATCTTCAGTCAATGCATAGCCCAATCCCATGTGCACAGCGCCTTCTATCTGTCCTTCAAAAAGCTGTCGATTTAACAGATAGCCTACATCATGGGCTGCGATGACTTTCCGGATGCTTCCCTCGTCGTTTAATAACACCAGTTGTGTGGCATAGCCATAAGCAAAATGTGTAACAGGATTAGCGGCATGTGTACCGGGTTTTGTTGTCCAGTCACAAACAAATTTTCCAAAATAGACATTGCCTTTCAATGTTTCAGCAGATTGAGCTTCAAGGTCACGTTTAATTAATCTGCAAGCATCTATGATGGCATTTCCCAGCAGTGCCGTTGCCCTGGAGGAGGTTGTCATCCCTGTTACCAGACTATCGCCAGTATCAACACTCACCTCGATATTTTCCGGTGGCAGTCCGGTTTCTTTACAAAAGATTGTGATCGCCATGGCATGTACCCCCTGCCCCATTTCTGACCAGCCATGGGAAATGATAATTTTCCCGTTGTATTCAAACTTTATTTTTACAAAACTTTCGTCAATCATTCCATTACCAACACCGGTGTTCTTTATTCCGCAGGCCAGTCCGGCATATTTACCAGCGTAAAAATCTGCTTTTACAGCTTCCAATGTTTTCCTTACGCCAACACCTTTCCCAAGTCTTTGGCCTGTGGCAGTTACTGAACCTTCAGTCAGTGCATTAATATAGCGGAATTGCCAACGGTCGAAGCCTCCTTTTTCGCACAACTCATCAAGTAACGATTCGATGGCAAAAGTAACCTGGTTCACACCAAACCCCCGCATGGCGCCGCTCGGGATATTATTCGTGTAAACGGTTTTGGCCTCGAGGTCGGTGTTTGGAATGTGATAGGCGCCGGAGGCATGCCCTACAATACGTTCCATCACTTTTATGCCGACAGAGGCATAAGCGCCGGTGTCGCCGGTGGCTTCAAGTTTAATGGCAGTGAGATTTCCTGCGCTGTCACAGGCCAGTTTCATTTTCATCCATACAGGGTGTCGCTTGGGATGCATCCGGATGGATTCTTCGCGGGAAAGTGTAAGCCTGACGGGTTGTTTCAACAGCCAGGCAAAAAGGCTGACATGCCCCTGCACGGTCATATCCTCTTTGCCGCCAAAAGCACCGCCGGTGTGTACCTGCTGAATCCTGACCTTTTCCTCCGAAATGCCAAGTAATGTTGCAACCTGCCTTCTGTCCACATACACACCCTGACCCTGGCTGCAGAGTTTAATCCCATCAGCCATAGGCTCCGCCAGTGCAGATTCCGGCTCGAGAAACCCATGCTCAATGCGCTGGGTTGAAAACTCTCCTTCGGCAATATAGGCTGCGTTTTCAAAAAATCTCTCAGGGTTTCCCCAGCGGACAATACATTTTTCAAGCAGGTTAGGCTGACCCTCATGTACTAAGGGACTTTCCGGTCTGAGTGCCTTAAATGGATCTGAGACCGGTTCCAGAACTTCGTACTCAATTTCAATTAATTGTGCTGCCTGGCGGGCTGTTTGGCGATCGGATGCCACAACGCCAGCCAAAACATCGCCGATATAACTTGTGGTTTCATTCACATGGATCATCAGGGGCCAGTCCTGCTGGATGAGACCGGTTTTTGGATTTCCGGGAATATCTCCGGCAGTGAAAACTCTGATTACACCAGGGAATTGCCTGGCTTGATGTGTGTCAATTTTTAAAACCTTTGCGCGGGGATGGTCACTAAATCGAAGCGCTGCGTGCAGCAGCCCATCCTGCCGGAGATCATTCACAAAGGGCAGATGACCGGTGGCCAGTTGTTTAGACTGGTATTTTGGAAGAAATTCAGTTTTGTCAATAGATCTGTTCTCGTCGATTTTATCCTGACCTTTTCTCAGATTCTTCAGCGCCTCCACAATGGCATCAATAATCTTTACATAACCGGTGCAGCGACAAAGGTTCTGACGCAAAGCAATTGCAATTTCGGCTCGTGTGGGATTTGGATTTTCAGTGAATAAAACTTTGGCCCTCATCAGAAATCCCGGGGTGCAGAAACCACATTGCACAGCGCCTTTTCCAACAAAAGCATTGGATAAAACAAACAACACCGGAAGTGGAATCCCTTCGAGGGTGGTTACATGAACACCATTAAGCTTTTCCAGTTTCATGACGCATGAAAGGCGCGCTTTTCCATCAATTTCGACCATACAGGCGCCACATGCGGCCTGCCCGTTACAGCCATCCTTTACCGAAACAATCCCTTGCTGGTCACGAAGAAAATCCAGCAACGAAATTGACCCGTCGCCATTATAGCTGATCTTTTTTCCGTTTAAACTGAAATTGATCATTAATGAAGATTCTCAATTAAACATTTGTTGGTTGAACATTCAGGCGAATTACCTGAACATTTTGCCTTTTACAAACCGAATTTTCCAATTAATTCCAGAAAGAAAACTCTCTTCATTTGATTTTCAACAAATGAAGCTATCTTACTCACACTAATTCGCAAAATAAACCTGAAATGAACTATAAATCAAGAAGGTTAAGCACAACTTTGGCATCGCAGGCAACCGCCTTTGGGAAATCAAGGTATTTTTTAACCGCTCCTGTGTCTTTCATGCCCGATCCTGTGATCAAAACCAGGTTGTTTGAATCTTCGGGAATCAAATGTTCGCGGTGCATTTTCAGAAACCCGGCCAAGGCAGCAGCGGCAGAAGGCTCTGCAAAAATTCCGGTGTTGCGGGACAATTGAAGTGAGGCCTGCATAATCTCTTCATCACTCACTTTAACGGATTTCCCATGATATTGCTTCATATAATTGGCTGTCATATGGAAATTTCTTGGCACATCCACCGAAATCGAGTCTGCAATGGTTTTTGACTTTACCGACTTGAATTCACTTCTGTCAAGATTGTCAACCAGGTTGGGGCTTCCTTCAGCCTGCACGGCAACAATGGTGGGCATTGTATCGGTGATGTGGAGTTTGATTAATTCCTCAAAACCCTTGTACATAGCTGAAATGATCACTCCGTCGCCTACCGGGATAAAAATTGTATCTGGCAGGACACCGAGCAGTTCGTCATAAATTTCGAAAGCCGCTATTTTCTTTCCTTCGATGGTGAAAGGATTATATGCGGTATTCCGGTTGTACACTCCTGTTTTCCTGGTCAGTTCAAGGCTAAGCTCGAATGCGTCGTCGTAGGTTCCTTTAACCGGGATTAAAGTGGCGCCAAACATCATAATCTGTGTTAATTTCTCAACCGGCGCATTTTCCGGAACAAGAATAATGGCTTTCTGCCCCTGTGCTGCACAAATGCCAGCCATCGAAGAGCCCGCGTTGCCTGTGGATGCAGTGATGATTGTACCAATCCCTTTTTGCGCAGCATAAGCTGATACTACAACCGAAGCCCTGTCTTTGAATGAAAGCGTTGGATTGCGTGCGTCATTTTTGATATACAGTGTAGCTTTTAGCGGTTTTCCTTCAAAATTATCTACTTCATACATGGGGGTGTTGCCGATTTTAAGTCCCGGGATACTTTCAACCTCATCAATGGGCAGCAGATCGATGTAACCATCATCCTTGAGAATGGCAAACAGGTTTTCGCTCAAAATGTCCTCACGGATCATGGTGTAATCATAGTTAACCTTCAACACACCAAGGAGTGGCTGTCCGGGTTTATTTTTTGGTTCGCAACCGGGGCAAAGGTAAATTACATCATCGGTTTCAATTTCTCTGCCGCAGGTCACACATTGATAACTGAATTTTTGGTTCATCTCCGTTTTATTTAGGGTTATTTGTATTCGTTAATCACTCCGGTTCGCTCATTAAAAGCTATAATTTTCCGGTCCCATTCATCCACCATTTTCCAGGAGTTTTTCCAGTAGTTTTCATCGTACCACTGGGCATTGAGCTCTTCTACAGTCTTTCCCTGCTGCTCAATCCAGGTAAAATACTTCAGGTTATGAATGCGCTTTTTTTCATAATAACCAAGTTCGATCAGGTAATCGGTCGACAGGCCTGCAATACCCGAATAGAAATCCACTGCCGCCTGCTGCGCGGTGTAATTCCCATGTGCTTTGTGTTCTTCGGCCAGTCTCGATTTATACATTTCCATCGAATCAGTTGCGACGGTGAAGATAATATCATTTTCGTTCAGCTCGTAAAACTTAGCCATTTTTATGCATCCCATCATATTAGCTATGGAGGAAATGCCCATCAGGTGGAGTTTTTCGACCAGTTCAGGGCTAACGTTGGCTTCATCAACAAGGAATTTCTTTCCTTCTTGTTCATTAAACAGGCGCATGATGCTGATGTTGGCTTCATCGTCAATGCCGGCTACCATGTCAAGATTTTTTACATTGAAAATCCAGGGAATATGTTTATCGCCGATACCTTCGATACGATGGCCGCCATAACCATTGTACAGCATGGTGGGGCACTGCAACGCTTCACCGGCACAAACTTTTACCAGAGGGTGCTTTTCTCTTATAAAATCACCTGAGCCGAGTGTGCCTGCAGATCCCTGCGTCAGGAATAGGGCGCTGAATTTTGAATTGGGGGTTTTGACTTTTTCAAATACTTCCTGCATAGCTGGTCCGGTAACGGCATAATGCCAAAGTGGATTTCCAATTTCGCTGAACTGGTTCAGGGTAACAATCTGATCACCCCGCTCTGCTTCCAGTACTTTCACTTTATCATAGATCTCTTTTACATTGCTCTCACAACCATGTGTGGCAAAAATCTCAGCGCCAACTTTACGCAGCCATTCAAAACGCTCCTGCGACATCCCCTCCGGCAGCACGGCTATGGATTCACAACCCAGCAGGTAGGAGTCGTAAGCGCCGCCACGGCAATAATTCCCTGTTGATGGCCATAGCGCCTTTTGTCGGGTAGGATCGAACCGGCCGGAAATCAGCTTTTCAACCAACGGCCCAAAGGTAGCCCCTACCTTATGCGCTCCCGTTGGAAAATATTTCCCGATCAGGACAATAATCCTTGCTTTCACGCCGGTCAACCCGGAAGGGAGTTCTAAGTAATTCACATCACCAAAACCACCGCCAAACTCAGTCGGCTCGTTTTTCCAGGTAATCCTGAAAAGGTTTAATGTGTTCAAATCCCACAATCCCAGCTTACGGAGTTTATCCTTTATTTTGTCCGGAATCAATTCCGGGTTCCGCATTTGCTGATATGTTGGTATTATAATGTGCCGGTCGCGACATCGCTGCACGGTATTATCCAAAACTTTTTCTGTCTCTTTATCCATTTTGCTTAGATCAAATTTTTCGTTGCCTGGTAAATCATCTTCATTTCGGTAATTTCAGGAAGTTCGATACTGCCACCTTTTTCAGTGAATACATCAATATGCTCTATGGCAAAGGTTTTCTTGTTTAATATGGCCATGCAATCGTCATTTTCGAAAATCATCGCATCCCAGTTTTCGGAAAGAATGCTAAGGTTGCCATTTTTCTTCATGGTCAGATGAACCAGCTTTCCATCTTTAGCCAGGAGGAAGCCGGAGGTTTCGTTTTTAAAACTATCCTTTTCGAAGTGCAGCCTCATTTTATCTTTATACGGGACTCCCGCTGTGGGGCAAAATGTTGTACAGTTTCCGCACTCATTGCACCAGTCGGCAATATTGATGACCTGGTATTTCTGTCGGACATCAAGTTTTCGTTTGAATTTTACATTGAAGAAATCATCGCCATATTTCACAATGGGGATATCCAGCTCCTCTGTATTTATTTCAAAGCCGAAGAAAGCATGATTAGGACAAACGCTCACGCAAACGTTACAAATTACGTCGCATTGCAGACACCTGGCAGCTTCATAGTTCGACTGCAATTTCGTTAACGGAGAGATGACCAGATTGAAGTTTCGCCGTTCATCAGCAGGAAGAATTTTTTGCCTGACAGCCGCTTCGCGTCTTGTTTTTTTGATTTTTAAACCGGCAAATTCATCATTACTGAGCATTTTGATTGGCGGCTCGGTAGGGGAAATTTTTTCCTTCTTCATGATCTCAATGGCTACTTTCCGACCATCACCGATAGCTTTAATTGCTGTAGCAGCACCCCGCAAAGCATCGCCACCAATAAAAACATTTTCAATTTTGGTCTGGTAGGAGCCATTTCTTGTTTTCAGCAAATCAGCGTCCACAAAATCTATATCCAACTCCTGACCAATGGCAGGAATAATAGTATCAAATTCATAGCTATGATCCGAATCAGGTATTTCGACAGGCAAAGGTCTACCGCTGCTGTCCGTTCCCTTAAACTCCATATCGAGGCACTCCAGCCCTGTTACTACGCCATTTTCTTCCAATATTTTGATGGGTGAAACCAACTCAATAAATTCAATTCCCTCATCCATCACGGCTTTTATTTCACCACGATCGGCCGGCATCTCGTTGATCGTCCGGCGGTAGATTATTGTTACTGAACCGCTGTCGCCAACCAGCCGAAAGGCAGTTCGTGCAGCATCCATAGCCGTATTTCCGCCACCAATAACGGCAACATTTTTACCTATGGCAACGTCCCCGTTGCGTTTTGCTTTTCTGAGGAACTCCAATGGGTCCAATACCCCAACGGCATCGCACCCTTTTAAATTTAGCTTTCGGGAAACCTGGGCACCTGTTGCTATATATGCATAATTATAATTTTTGCAAATACTTTCGAATTTCTGTTTATCTATTTTTTGACCTTCTATAATGTTTACTCCACTTTTCTTTATCCGCTCAATGTCTTTGGCGATGTTGGGGTCAGACAGTCTGAACGTAGGAATTGCACCTGAAATCATGCCCCCGGCTTTGTTCTCTGTTTCAAAAACATCCACCTGAAAACCGGCCTGATTGAGGAACCATGCACACGACAAGCCTGATGGTCCGGCGCCAATAATGGCAACTTTCTTCTCTATTTTTTTCGCTGCTATGGAAGTTTCCAGCGTATCACCGTTGATATTCTCAGCCACATATCTTTTTACTTCACGAATCATAACCGGTTCATCATAGTTTATACGCGTACATTTCGTCTGGCATAAATGGTCACAAATAGCCCCGGTGACAGATGGAAAAGGATTGTTGGCAATTATATATCTGAAAGCATTTTTAATATCATCCTTACCGGCATGCCAAAGGTAATCCGGGATATGCTGGTTGGTGTGACACTTCCCGATACAGGGAGCGGCGATGCAATCATATGGGTTTAATGGTCGTTCAGTCTTTATATCAGTGCTTTGAAAAATATTTTTCTGATAGGCCTTGTTGTTTAACGTATGTATTGCGTACCCTTTCAGGTGATCAAGCGCTGCAGTGCTTGCATTGTATTCTGTGCTGGTTTTAAGAATATACTCAAAAACGTTTTTAGCCTGCACCTGAGCAAAAGCCTTCGACAATTGCTCAAAATATTGCACCAATCGGGCATAGCCACCTGGTTTCAGCAGGTCGGAACAAACGGTGATGGTGCTAAAACCACAGGTAATCAGTTTAGATATATTAAAACAATCGGCTCCACCTGAAAAGGACAACTGCAGGTTACCTTCAAATTTTGTTTGCAGGTTGGCGGCCAGATTCACGGCAATTGGATGCAACGCATTGCCACTAAGGTATATTTTCTCTTCTTTTTCGGGCAAACGCTTTTTCTTGTTAAAACACTCAAGGGTATTGCTTAACTTAAATCCAAGCGCCAGTTTCATCTCTTCAGCCGTCTTTTGGAGATTTTGAATCAAAGCAATGGCATCGGCATATTGCAGGTCATTTTCAAAAGATGAATCGGGAATTCTAACATCAAAACCACGTTCCTGGTTCAGAATAGCTCTCACCGAGCGGGCTCCAAGCAATGTAGGGTTAAATTTGACGGTAGTATGTAATTTTTTATCCACCATCAGGTATTTGACGATATATTCAATTTCACGTGAAGGGCAGCCATGCATGGTCGATAGTGTAACGCTGTTTGATATCTCCGAAGGTATCCTGAGGGTTGTGATTGCCGGATACAAGTGTTTGACCGAACGTATTTTCTCCGCCAGTTCTGCACTACAATCTTTCATTTTATCAATAAACCATTGCACTTTCCGGCTTCTTACCTGGTCGAGGTTATAACCTATGCTCATATTAAAAATGGTCCCAACCTCCACATTCTTGCGAAGACTGGAATATAACCGGTGATGCAGCACATGAATTAATATCCATGCATTAAGGTATTGATCAAAGGAATCGGATATCTCCAATTCCTGCGACCATTCGCAGTTGTAGCCTTCATACTGCATGTCGATGCAGGGCTTTGTCACTTCAAGATGATCATTTTCCTGAATGGTCTTTAACTCAATAAACCTCGCTCCACATAGCCATCCCGAAACGATGTTCTGCGCTAATTGGGTATGCGGACCGGCGGCGAGACCAATAGGATTATGGAGGGTTTTTCCACCCGACTTAGTGTATAAAAAGTGATTTTGCCAGGGTTTATAAAATAATTTCTCGGGAATACCTAAAATCTCCGATTTGGTGTCAAGGTCTTTGAGAATAAGTTGCAGCAGTTGCTCCAGCGATGGAGGATAGAATTTATCAGACATTTGAATTTTCTTGTGGTCAACGATGCGCAAATGTAAGTATTAATCAGAAGGTAATTATCTATATTTTTGTAAAAAATGATAATTTTTATTGAATTTAAATTGTAAATCCTAAATCCCTGATTCATTAATTTTGTATTAAATTGTCTATTAATAACTTAAAGTAATTTCACCGGATAAAACCAAAATAAACACTTTGCATTTCAGTTTGATTGCAAACAGTTGAAAAATGAAAATTTCTGACGAGCAATTTATGGCCTTGGCAATTTTGGAGGCAAAAAAAGGAAAAACGCCTTTTGGATGTGTAATTGTGTCCGACAATGAAATTGCAACCAGGGCGCACAATACGGTGAAGACCGATCAGGATCCCACAGCCCACGCAGAAATCAATGCTATCAGATCACTCTTTAAAAACAAACAACTTAATCCGGCTGATTTGACTCTATATACTACCTGTGAACCTTGTCCCATGTGCATCAGCGCCACCATATTTGCCGGAATTGGCAGAGTCGTTTTCGGGGTTTCAATCACTGAAATCAGCCAGTATTACCGACAAATCACGATTCCCAGCATTGAAATAACAGAGCGTGGATTTTCTAACATTGAAGTTAAAGGCGGTGTATTGTATCAGGAATGCTTAGCTTTGCTGAAAAATCACGGTTTATGATACCTGCCCGAATGCTCGCATTTGACAAAGCACCTGCGGAAATTTTTACCCGGGGCGAAAAGAATTTGAGAAAATTCTTTAGCGGATTCGATTTTGACTTTTCTTCTGCCAGTCCTTTTTTGTTGATCTTCCTGAGCGGGGGGTCTGAGCGGTCTGCCATTGAATCGGTAGCTAAAAATCACTTTTATATACTACTTGCTTTCGAAGAAAACAATTCGTGGGCTGCCGCTACCGAAACCAAAGCCTGGATGGATCAAAACAATATCGACTGCCTGCTGGCGGATATGAATAATGCCGGGGATCGTACAATGGTCAGCCTGTTTTTAAACACAATAACAGCCCTCGAACGATTAAAAGGAAAAAAAATAGGGCTGATCGGTGAAGTATCAGATTGGCTGATTGCCTCAGATATCGAAAGAGATCTGCTGGTTGACAAACTCGGAATAAGGTTGGAAAAGATCAACTGGAACAGTGTCCCGGACTTTAAATCTCTTGATCCCGATCCATCATTTTTAGAAAAATATTCATACAAAAACCTCGGGGCTATTATAGAGGCTGCCAAAGTTCAGCATGCATTGAGCAAGATCAGGGAAGTACGTCAATTGGATGCATTAACCATCGAGTGCTTTTCGCTGGTGCAAACTGAAGGGGTGACCGCCTGTCTTGCCCTTTCCTATTTCAACGACAAGGGAATACCGGCCGGTTGCGAGGGCGATCTCGTGAGCATGGTTGGAATGATGCTGGTTCAGGCAATAACCGGGATCATTCCCTGGATGGCCAACCTGGTAAAAGTAGGGTCCGACCTGGTGAAATTTGCCCATTGCACGGCGCCAACCCATCTGCTTGAAACCTTCGACATTGACACCCATTTTGAAACCGGAAAAGGGACTGCTGTCGCCGGGAAATTTGCGGGTGAAACGATCACGGTTTTCAGATTAAACAATTCCCTGGACAAAGGATTTCTTACCACAGGGCAGATCACTGCAAAACATCAAAGCCCGGAACATGCATGCCGCACAATGATTGAGGTGAAACTGTCATCAGGCAAGATCAACCAACTGAAGAACCATCCGTTGGGAAATCATCATCTGATTGTTCCGGGAAATCAATGTGAAACGCTCGAAATGGCCTGCAGAATAATGGGGGTTAAATTGATAAAGTAGCGATGGATAAACAAGTATCGAATTAAAGTCTGAGGAGGTGGTTAACAAAACTCAATAGACACAAGCTGTAACTTTGCGAATCTCTGCGTAAAATCTCTGCAGCTCTCTGCGGTAAAACCACTTTACGACTTGCTCATTTTTGATTAAATTGAAAATATTGAATGTATGATCAGAAAAAAAATTGACAAATGAACCGTTACATCAAGAATCAGAACATGCTTTCGGAAGAAGAGAACCTGCGGCTGAGGGAATTCAGCGTGGCTGTTGCAGGCTGCGGAGGGCTTGGCGGATACCTCATCGAAATGCTGGCACGACTTGGCATTGGCCACATTACAGCCATTGATGGTGATGTTTTCGATGTTTCAAATCTCAACCGGCAATTGCTTTCTTTACCTGAAAACATTGGAAAATCCAAGGCTTTGGCTGCAAAACAAAGAGTGGCTGTTGTAAATCCTGAAATTACCGTTACCGCTATCGAATCATTTCTGACAAAAGAAAATGCAACCGAACTCCTTTCCGGTCATCATGTGATCTGCGATGCGCTCGACAGCATTTCAGCAAGGCTCTTAGTTCAGAAAGCAGCTGAGGAACTTGAGACACCAATGGTTCATGCAGCAATCGCAGGCTGGTATGCGCAGGTTTGCACCATTTTCCCCGGCGAACGGACATTAAACAGCATTTATCCCATTGATTTCGATAAAGGTGAAGAAACAGATTTTGGAAACCCCTCATTCACGCCGGCACTCGCAGCTTCGATTCAGGTAGCAGAGGTGTTGAAAGTCATGCTTCATAAAGACCACCCGCTTCGGAATAAGCTGCTCACTATCAATTTACTTGATCATGAATACACGATAATTGAGCTTTAATCTCTCTTACCCGGAGACTTACGATCCTGATTTTCCGGAAAAAGCCCTTGCTTCGGACTGGTTTGAGGGTTTTGGCTGCTTATACCGGAAGCGCGTACATCAATGTCCTGAAAAAACTGCCAGTGATCTTTCTTAAAGATCAGTGCATCAAAGGTATCGTATGAGGGAATCTGCGCCTGGAAAAACCGGCCTAAAGCCGCGTCGTTCCCAACCAGGCGGCTGAAAACAATCATCCAGCCGTGCTTTTTTCTTTTTCCCGGGAGCAATTGCTCTTCATAAGCCAAATGAAAAGGTACCTGGTCGGTAAACTCAAAAATCACCCTGTTTTGCAGGTTTCCCTGTTCCGTCTGAAACGCCGGCCATCCGAACACAGGTTCTCCATTTTCTTTAAAGACAAGGGTTTCGATAATGCGGCAGGCTTTTCCGGATGACTCCCCTACCCAACCGAACATCGTAAAAATGTTAACTTTTCCCGATTTATTTTCGATCATACGGTAATAAACAGCGCCCGGCCAATTGTCGCAAGCGTAGGATTGATCTGTGTTTCTGATTCCGCCATTGTCTTTCAGCTCAACAACGTTAGCTACAACTCCTTTGGAAATTTTTTGCAGAAAACCATAATAGCTGTGGCGGGATTCGGAAAGAGGAACCGTCCAGGTGATCAAACGAAAATCAAAACCTGCGGAAGAAACCACTTTGACAAACTTCAACGAATCGAAAGGGAAAGTGAGCGATTGAGGGGTGGAGAGAAAATCAGTCAGCATCACCAGGATTGAGTCATTGGCTGCAAGCTTTACCGGGTCAGATTGAGGGCTGTAGATGATTCCCGCAATGGAGTCAAATTTCATGATGAGTAAAGAATCAGGAATCTGAGCTGACATTACCTGCAAATTATCAAAGAGGAAAATAAGGAAGATAAGATTACGCATGGCATTCAGTGGGTTTTTGAAACGAACGAAAAGCAATGATATTTTTCTAATTAATTCCAATGTTACTCTCTTACCCCCTTTCATCCAACATTTCAGGTCTCCGCTCCCTGGTCCTTTCCATGGCCTTTTCCATCAGCCAGTCATTGATCTTTTTTTCATCTCCGGAGATCAGAATATCAGGGACTTTCCAACCATTGTAATCTGCAGGGCGTGTATAGACCGGCGGACTGAGCAACCCGTCCTGGAAGGAGTCGGAGAGTGCGGAAGTTTCATCGCCAAGCACGCCGGGTATCAGCCTGACAATGCTATCAGTGACTACGGCAGCCGCCAGTTCGCCGCCCGAAAGCACGTAGTCGCCAATGGAGATTTCCAGGGTAATATAATGTTCGCGCAGCCGCTCGTCAATGCCTTTGTAATGGCCGCAGAGCAGGATAATGTTTTCAAGTGTCGAAAGGCGATTGGCAATGGGCTGATTAAATTGTTTTCCATCCGGGGTCAGGAAAATGATTTCATCATATTTCCGCTCTGATTTCAGTTTGTCAATCAAATCGGCAATCGGCTGGATCATCATCACCATGCCGGCGCCGTGACCGAACGCGTAATCGTCCACCCGGCGATGCTTGTTGGCAGCATAGTCGCGGATGTTGTGCAGGTGTATTTCGGCTAATCCTTTATCCACAGCACGTTTCAGGATGGAATGGCTGAAAATCCCTTCGAACATTTCAGGGAATATAGTCAGGATGTCTATTCTCATTTAAATCAACTTTTTAAAATATTTGGTTAAAAAAAACTCTCTTAGAAGGTTCATCACTCTGCCTACTGCCTACTGCCTACTGCCTACTGCCCTCTGCCCACTATTTTATCCAAATCGTCTTCATATTCACAAACTCCTTTATCCCATAGCTTGCCAGTTCGCGGCCGTACCCGGAAGATTTGATTCCTCCGAACGGCAGTCGCGGATCGGATTTTACCATGCCATTTACAAATACTGCCCCTGACTCAATTTGACGCGCGAAGGCAATCCCTCTCCCGGTATTTTTTGTCCACACACAGCCACCCAATCCGAATTTACTGTTGTTGGCTGATCTGATGGCTTCCTGCTCGTTTTCGACAATGATGATGGCCATCACCGGACCGAAGGTTTCTTCGTTGAAAACCGGCATTTCCTCAGTAACATGAGTGATGATGGTCGGCTCAAAGAAAAATCCGTCGCCCTCAATTCGATTTCCACCCAACTCAACCCTGGCGCCCATTTTCACCGAACGCTCAATCTGAGCTTTCAGGTCGTCAACAAGATCAGGCCGGGCCAGGGGACCGAAATCAGTCGCCGGATCAGTAGGGTCGCCGGTTTTCAGGGATGCCATTTTTTGTTTGACCAATCCGGTAAACTGATCGGCAACCTCTTTCACCACAATAAACCGTTTAGCCGCAATGCAACTTTGTCCGGAGTTGATCATCCGTGCAGTAACCGCAGTTGAAGCGCAAAGTTCCAGGTCGGCGTCAGTCAGCACAATAAATGGATCGGCGCCGCCAAGTTCCAAAACGGTCTTTTTCAGGTTTCTGCCTGCTGCTTCTGCTACTTTGCTGCCTGCTGCTTCGCTGCCTGTGAGGGTTACAGCTTTGATTACCTCATTTTCGATTACCTTCTCCACTTCGCTTCCGGGAATCATCAACGTGCGGAAAATATTTTCAGGGAATCCGGCATCGCGAAACACCGATTCGATGGCCAGCGCGCAACCGGGAACGTTGGAAGCATGTTTCAACACGCCTGCATTCCCGGCCATCAGTGTCGGAGCAGTAAACCGGAACACCTGCCAGAAGGGGAAATTCCACGGCATCACGGCCAGCACAGTGCCCAGCGGCTCGAAAGCCACAAAACTTAACCCGGCGTCAGTTTCAATCACTTCGTCAGCGAGGAACTTTTCGGCATTGTTGGCATAAAAATCGCATACCCACGCCGATTTCTCCACCTCAGCTTCTGCTTCACGGATCACCTTTCCCATCTCTAAAGTAATCAAACGGGCATATTCAATTTTACGCTGCCTGAGTAGGTTTGCTGCATTTTTCATCAATTTAGCCCGTTCATCAAAGCCCGACTTTCTCCATAATAGTTGAGCTGCATCAACCTGTTGAAGAATCTCCCCAACTTCGACCGAACTATGTTCCGGATATTCAGCAATCAAATTTCCGTTAGCGGGGTTAATACTTTTCATCGTTGTAAGGCTGGAAGTTTAATTTTGCGAAATTAACTTTTTCGACCAAAACATGGCTTCAAACCTTTTGAAAAACACACAGGCAATCATCTGGGACTGGAACGGAACGCTGCTCGACGACCTGGATGTGTGTATCAACGCGATGAACAGGATGCTAAAAAAACGCAATTACCCGCTGCTCACCGAAGCGCGCTACAAGGAGATTTTTACCTTCCCCGTTCAGGATTATTATGTCAAAGCCGGGTTCGATTTCAGCCGCGACGACTGGGATAGGGTGGCTATGGAGTTTATCGCCAATTACCGGGAAAATGTTCACCGGTCGGTATTGCATCATGAGGTCATCAATATTTTGCAGCAATTCAGGTTACTGGGAAAGCGGCAATTCATCCTCTCGGCCATGCAGCAGGACTTTCTGATGGAAACCATTTCCGCAAGACTTGATCCCTCTATGTTTGAAACCATCGCCGGCCTGAACGACCATTACGCCGCCACCAAAGTTGAAAACGCCCGGCTGCTCGTCCAGGAGATCGGTTTGCCAAAATCAAAGATCATCATGATCGGCGACACGATCCACGATTTTGAAGTGGCTGAGGAAGCAGAGATAGGCTGCATACTGGTGGCAAACGGGCATCAGTCGAAGAAGAGGCTGGAGGGCACCTGGGCAAGAGTAATTGAAGAGTTGAGAGAGCTTTATTTTAAGTTGTAATGGAAAAAAATGGTTTAGAAAATGAGTTACTGGAAAGAAATTTACACATATGAACAGTTACACTCGATTATAAAAAATGGAGTAATAACAGAGAGTTTTTGGGTTAGCAACTCGAGTGTTAACAAGCTGTTGGGCGTCAAAGAGATCAGAATTGGCCCATCTGGTATTGTACATTTCAAAAACCTTACTGACATTGGTGATCTGGAGTACATTGATTGTGAATTTTCCTTCTGGGGAAATATTAATAGTTTAAGAAAATTGAAATTTGTTGGAGGAACTCTCCGATTTGGTGCACCTATCAGGACTTTGGGAAATCTCAAGGAAGTTGAAGGTGATCTCAGGCCAACAACAAACGAACTGGAGGACTTAGGTGAATTGGTAAGGGTAGGTGGAACAGCTGATTTTAGAGGAATGATTCACCTTAAGCAGTTGGGCAAACTGAAAGAAGTTGGTGGAAATCTCAATCTGGTGAAATCACTGAAGGAAAAATATGATTTGGCAAAAATATCTGTAAAAGGTCGAATTGTTTTCTGGAATAAACCGTCAAAATATTACCAAGATGATTCTCTTATCAAAGACAGGACTCCACCACCCTGGGAGTACGTTAATCCTTACGAATTTGAAAAATATTTGGTAAAGCCAACTGCTCCTCAACTCGAGTTTTACGAATACTTCAAAAGCAATTTCCTATCAGGTGTCTTTGTTGACGTTGGTGGTATGAGAAACTACGTCAGGTATTTTATTTACGAGCAGCTTCAAGATTACCACAGACATCAAAATTTTGACATTTTAGCAAGAACATTTCAAGGGCTTAAAGAGCAGTATCCTGAATTATCACATGACGCTGATCGAATTGAAATAGCGATTGGAAGAGAACTGGGTATTCAGGAATATTTAGATAAAGTATTGTATCATGAAAAGTTTCTAAAATGGGATGAGTTCATACGTGAAAGTGTTGGAGAAAACCCACATGCACCGGAAGTAAAAAGTGATTATTATGACGATGTTGATCTCTTACAAATCCTCAAGATAGGTTTTAAGCAGGATACACTTACCGATTTTGGCAGAAAGAATGTAAATTCTATTCTATCGAATCTCATAAAAGCAATTAGAAGGATTGAAGAGGCAGAAAAGGAACCTTTTGCAAGACGATTTTTTAACAAAGGACAATACTATAAAGCTGTTGAAAACGGCGGAGCATTTAACTCAGAATATTATAAAGCTTTCTTTGAATCGGAAGAGTCATATAATGAGAAGTTGAATTTACATAATCAAAGATCCAAATACATTCCTGACCAAAATAAACAAAAACCAAACTATTTCCCTTACATCGTGATTTTTGCAATTGAAAGCTATTTCAAAACACTAGCAAGGGATTCCGAAAATTTTGTTAGGGAAAACAGAGGGTTACCAAAAATTGGAGAAGGATGGATAAATGAAACCAACTTGTTTTACAGAATCAAAGATGAATTTGCCGAACACGAAGTTGTACATCAGGGGCGGCCAAAATGGTTGGGTTTACAAAGATTTGATGTTTATTTTCCAAATGAGAATATTGCAATCGAATATCAGGGAGCTCAACATTATGAAGCTATAGACTACTTTGGTGGCGAAGAGGGTTTAAAGCAGACTGTTGATAATGATAGAATCAAGATGGAAAAGTGCATCAAAAACGATTGCATTTTGATTGAAGTTTTTCCCGATTATGATTTTGATGAGGTGAAAAAAAGGATCATAGATTCAATTCATTTAAAAAAACAACATAACAAATGAATAAGATTTATCACTATACCAGCTTAAATACCGCTATTGAATTCATCTTGCCAAAAATGAGATTACGTACAAATGGCCTGAAAAATATGAATGATCCTAAAGAGAATCAACTTTGGGCTTTTAGCTCTAAAAACATGGATTATCCTTCAATTTATCCTGAAACATTCTCCGAAGATAGATACATTGAACATCAATTCATGTTTGGTAATGAAATTAGGGAAAACATTCAAGCCATTTGTTTTGTCAATAATGAGGATAACAGAGCATGTTTTAACGCAATGATGTGGGCGCATTATGCTTCAAACCATCGTGGAGTTTGTTTAGAAATTGATGCGGATAGATTTATAGAAGAAAATAAAGAGGTGCTCATTAACTTTAAACTTGAAAAGGTCCAATATGGAAAACACGAGGATGTATTTATTGATTATAACAGGAGTATTAGTAAGGAAGCAAATATCTTGAAAATAATTGAAAGTAAATACCAATGCCTTTTCTTGCAAAAGTCAGTGAACTGGGAGCATGAAAAAGAAATTAGACTTTTGATTATTGGAAAAGAACATACTTATTTAACTATAGAAAATTCACTAACGGGAGTTTATCTGGGATTGTTTTTTCCATACGAGTATAGACCAAGCATTGATAAGCTCATATCAACAAAGAAGGCAACAATATTTGATGTTAGCTGGGAAAAGAATGATTTCTTAAGAGTAGAAAGATCAATGGGTGACTTTAGACCTTTGATTTTGAAAAAATTTCTTAATCACCCAAAATAATTCTTTTTGCCAACTGTCATCAGGCGAAGGAGCGGCTGGAGAGCACTGGAGTTCATGTATTTGACACATTAAGGGATTGATGAGTTTATTTTGAATCAACCCTGGGTTCGCAGCCCCGACCGAAGATAGAGAATGGCAACTTTGGGTTAGTATCTCGCTTCTGAAATTTTCATCGGCTGAGCTTCCGAATCAAAATTTTACCGCTGTAACTTTTTTCAGCAGCCTGAACTGTAAAAAAATAAATCCCATCTGGAAAAGCTGAAATATCAACCATCAATGTTTCATTCGTTGTCAATTTCTTATTCAGTTTATAAATTCGTATTGAAACAGGGCTGAAAATTTTCAAATCAACCTGACCGGGCAACTTCTCAAATTTAAAATAAACCACTCCGTCCGAAGGAACCGGAAAGACCTTCAATTCAGCACTCTCCGGAATAACGTCGATACCCGTGCAGTTATCCACCCCGATGTAGTCGTCAATAGTGAGAGTATCGAAGGTGATGCCGTTGGAAACGATAAGGGTGACGTCAAAAAATCCTATTTCCGGATAGACAACCGTTGGATTTTGGATTGCTGATGTTTCAGGGATGCCCCCTTCGAAAATCCACTCCCTCGAGACGATCATGCCGACGGAGTAATCAGTAAAGTGAATGGAATCGCCGCTGCAAACCTGGTTAATATCTGATTTAAACCATGCCGAAAGTGCCTGGGTATAAACCATCACCTCCGCTTCGTAGCGGTAATGATTGGGTTTGGTCACCACAACGTCAAGATGATCCGGATAATACTGCGGAGGGATGGGAATTGCGATCATTGCTCCGGTTCCCGTGGCAGACGCGATCAATTCACCATTTACCGATAAACCGATCAGCGACCCTACATCGGCCATGATTTCGAAAACATCAGTTCCTCCCACGATTCCCGGGTTATGCACAACGTTCATTTCCTGCGGCATTTCAGAATACAACGTGGTGTACACATCACCGAAATAATGAAACACATGGTAAGTCATCTCCTTTTGCGCCGGATTGATAGGATAAACACTGCTGTGAAGGTAATACTTGCCGGCTGCATTGGCCATGGCAGGTCGCAAAGCTGCATCTTCAAAAAATGAAGAGGTCTGAGGTAGAAAATCGGGGAAAAGACAATCCAGTACACCGAAGGCAAAAACATCGGAAACGAAGGTATACGTCACTTCAGAAGCTGCCAGAACACCAATGGCGCCTGAAGGATTTCCGTTGAAGGAATGTTTCAGGAAACGTTCGGCCAGGCAATCTTCGGCACCATTAAATTTTCCGGTCAGACTGCCCAGCGAAATCACCAGCAAAGGATCAGCATTGGTCAGACCATTGATATCCTGTACCGAGAATGGCGGTTCAATCCAACTTTGCCCGGCTGAATGTCCTTTGTGGATCAGAAAAAATGCCCCGCTGTTGATCCCTGCGATGAAATCCTCGGTGGCGCCGGCCCAGTTACAATTCACCTGGCCGGGCGTTTCGGGGATATAACCCAGCCCGTCAGGGCCAAACAGGTTGATGAGTTCCTGGGCGTAGGGCGAAGTTGACCATACCTCAGGCAACGGGTCGGGCGCCACATTGATCCGGTTGGCAGATTTACCGTGAACGATTTCGAAAAATCCGGCCAGCGGCTCGGTGACAAGTTGGTTGGTACTTGCCGTCACAAACTGGCAGGAGGTCATGGGATGATTGTAAAAACCGGGGGTTTCGGAAGGAAATCTCTCATAGCTGAGTATTTTTGAAACCATGTATTCAACTTCCGCAGCAGTTTTTGCCGGGATCCGCGATACGATGATATCCGGCAAATCATTTCCTGTTACGTCGGCATAGACATTGTCCGACGCACAGTAGTTGTTCCAAGCCGGCACTGCCACGCTGTTTATGGCAGAAGTTCCGTGATCGCCGAGAAGCAGCACTCCTGAAGGTGGGATATCCCAGGTGTAATAAGCATTGTCAATAAACCCTTCGATCAACTGGGCTGTGTTGCCCCCTATTTCAGCAAGGGTAACTACTTTGGTAAGGATTCCCTGCCCGGTTCTGAAATTGCGAAGTGAATCAGCCCATTGCTGAAAGACAGGGTCGTTGGGAGAAATGATCAGGTATTCGGCGCCAGTCTCCTTATGTCCTGGGTCAAACTTCCGGTTACAGGCAAGCTGATGCAGTGAACAAAAATTGATGATTTGCCTTGCCAAAACAGGATCAAACCAGCGGCTTCTCAAACGATCATCGCCAAATGTATCATCACCACCTTGAAATTCGATTTCTATCACTGCTTCGGTAAAAACGTCCAGATCGCCATATAAAGGATTGCTATGAGAAGGATGAACAGACAGCACAACTACCTGCACACCCCGGATCATTGTCACTTCAGATAATCTGATGAACTGGTCTGTTGAAAATCCATTTTCAAACAGGCTGACAGCACTGAAGTTAACCGCGGCAATTGTGGCTTTAGCGCCATCAGGCACTGCGATCATGGTCAGAAATTCAGGTTTTGATAGTTGAGTATCTGTTTTTAACGAAAAACCAATGATCACCTTTTCGGGTGAATGGCTGACCAACGTGAATGGTTTGTTTTCCGAATGATCCTCCCAAACCATCGGCGTATTTCCAAAAACAATCAGGGAAAAACAATGCTGCAGGATCAGGCTAAACAAAAGAATACACAATTTTTTCATCATCATATCATCAATTAATGACCAGCTTACGGAGCCATGTTTCATCATCAGACTCAACTTTAATAACATAGATGCCTTTCGGCCTGGCGGATAAATCAATAACTGAAGGCAAAGTTAACACTTTGCAGTAGATTTCCACACCGAATGCATTGGTAATGCCAACCTTTGCCTCCATCTGGTTACCCGAAACAGTAAAAATACCCTCTGCCGGATTGGGATAAATCTGAATGCCCATTTTACCTGTTTCTCCAACTGATGTGATGACATCGAGGAAAACATGAACAATGAAATACTGCGTGTTTTGCGCATTTGAAGCAACATCAACGGTTGCATAATGAAAACCTTCCACGAGGTTGGCGGTATTAATGGTCAATTCAATGGTTTCTGACGATTGCCCTGCAACCTGACCACTTGTGGGAGCGACAGCGAGCCATTCCTGCCTTTGCCCGGTTGAAGGTTCCATCTCCGGAAAAATATAACTGATTTCAAGTTCAAAATCCATCAGAGCGTCCGGATGCCCGGTATTTTGAATAAGGAACTGGTCGGTTAAGGTTTCCCCAATGATCAGCTCAACATTAAAACTCTCCGGTTCAACCTGAATCCACGAAATCGGCGCTGGAGAGCAGGCATCCGACAATGCCTCACCTTCGTCATAAACTGCACCAACAATATAATCCGGAATGTCCGGAGGAACAAGGCTGTCGGTGTATTCGAAGGTAGTGGGCGGCAAGGTGGCGATCCATTCAGCGTTGCGGTAAACATTGTAATTGTTCGGAATGAAATCTCTGGCTTTGCTGGTACTTCCGGGGGCCAAAACGCCGGCAATGTTCCAATTGTTATCATATCCAAAGGTAGTGCTTAATGAGTGCCAGGTCTGGCCATCAAACTGAATCATATCACCATAACCTGATATTGCCGGCCCACAGTCAGCGCCTGCGGGATAGTTCCAGGCAAGATCGGTCACTTCATAGCCTATCCAGTACCACTCGCCGGAAGTGATTGAAACGGGAGGTTCCAGCATCACAGTGTTCCATTGATCGGGAATGTAATCATCAACCGGTTGGCTATACAGCAGGTTTTCAGCTTGTTCCCCGGTCCAAACTTTCAATACGTAAATGGCTTCGGCAGAGGTTGGATAAAAAAGGAGGTGGGTTAATAACCAGCCGTTGAAGGCTGTTAAAAAATCCGGCGACCACCTTGCAGCAACGGAGAAGTGGGTTGTCCCTCCAATCCCGTCGCAGTTCTCCCCGCTGTCCCATCGAAGGGTTTCCATCACCGGGGGCATCCAGCTTAGTTCAACAGTTGAAGGATTGCTGAAAAAACACGAAAAATCGTTTACCGGAGGCAAAACGGGTGTGGGAAAAATCATAGCAGGCACCAGGTGCGGGCTTTCGGGCGCATTGCTGACAAACTTAAGAAAAGCACTATATCCGGAGGGCGAGGGAGGAAAATTTGAATCAAAGGTCACAAAGACCGGCATGGATTCCCCCGGGTCCAGGGTTCCATTCCGGGGTGAAACCGACAACCAGTCAATCGGCAACCCATTGTCAATATGAATATCAAAATCAACGCAATTGCCGTATTCACAGGTTTCGTAGGGGCCGTTTACCGGACTTTGCCGGTTGGTGCGTGCCCGCAGCACAAAGTTCCCTACGTTGGCAGTTGGTGGAACAGTAACAAAGAAAACATGCATGGACCCAGCATTGGGACAGACCGCATTGTCCAATAGAATTTCGTCAGGTGTCAGATCGAAATTATCATCATAATCAATCCAAACCGTAACATAAGTACTGTCATACCCGGCGGTAATAAAAAGCTTCTGCAGATTACCTGTTTCCATCCAATGCGCCTCATCGTCGAAATAATGGTACCAGGGTGGTTCCCCTGTACATGGAATATCCTGAATGTTTACATTGGACAGGCTCCAGTTGACAATCCCATCACCAAAAGTGCAGCCGGTGGTGTACAGATTTTCCATCGGGATGCCCGATCCTGTAGTGTTGTCTGGTGGATCATTTTCCGATTTTGTCTGAAGGATCGTGGAAATATTAAAATTCAGGATTTCATCACCGGTGTTGGTAACCATCAGAACTTCGGTGGTGATCATTGGAGCTGTGTGGTAAGTGATCACCACCTCAGGATCAAAACCGATCTGTGGAAGTGAAATGCCGGGAACATAAATCTGAACCTCGTCAGTAAACTCCGAGGGTATATTTCCATAAACAGCCCGCATTTTGTAACCGTAATTTCCCTGGTCCAGACCAGCATCCAGAAAATCATTAACCAGCGGCAAAGAGATCAGCAGGTTGTTATCCCTGAAAACCTCATATCCGGTCAGATCACGGTTGGCAGACAAAGCCGGATCACTCCATGTCAGTTGCACTGCATCATTGGCAGCGAGGCTTGTCTGCAAATTTACCGGCGGTGGGTAGTTGGATCCAATTCCACCGATGATTGAAGTATAAAAATCAAAACAATGACCATAGGTGTAAGTTTCGCAAGGATCAGTAACAGGGGCGTCCCTGTTGGTTCGTATTCTCGTTGTACGCCATCCATTGTCCGATGATATGGGAATATAGATAGGAACACAGTCAAACCATCCGGAATAAATAAAAACATCATCCAACACCAGTTCATCCGGTGTGAAGAGGAAGTCGTTATTAAAATCTATCCACATATCCAGAAAAAGATCGTAGGAACCACTGCCAATCCAGACACTATGCACC